>NZ_JADEXP010000219.1 GCF_015207065.1 Leptolyngbya cf. ectocarpi LEGE 11479
CAGGGAACCATGGCTTCTGTCAGGGTTAGTGCGGTGGGAGCGGCTGGGACAATCTGCTCCACGGCATGCATTTCCAGATAGGTTGTGGTGACCTCTAGTCTGGCCATTGTTTGGGGTGTTCTAGAAAAATTTAAGGGTGACGCAGAGTTGCGATTTTTGTTTTTAGGGTATCGATCTGCTCGATTAAATCCTTTTGGGATAGTTCTGACTGTTCCCCTGAACTCAACCATTTGAGCTGTACAGCGCCATTCTCAGCTTCGGCGTCCCCCAGGATGAGACAGCCGGTGGCTCCACTCCGGTCGGCCCGCTTAAACTGTTTACCAAAGGCACTACTGCTGAGGTCAACCTCAACGGAAAATCCTTGATGGCGCAGCTTTTGGGCTAAAACTGTGGCAGCGGGCTCTGCTTTTTCTCCGCGAGAAACAATATAAAAATCAAGGTCAGGAGCCGGGGTGTTCTGGAGCTGCTGGAGCAAAATCGTGAGACGCTCTAGACCAATGGCAAAACCGATGGCGGGCACATCTGGCCCTCCCAGCTGCTGAACCAGACCGTCATAGCGACCACCGCCACATACGGTCGCCTGGGCACCCAGATCGGCTGACATGATCTCAAAGGCGGTATGGGTGTAATAGTCGAGACCACGTACTAGCCGAGGATTAATCGTAAAGTCAATACCAAGGGCGCTGAGCTGCTGTTGCACCTGGTCAAAGTGTTGCTGGGAGTCATCGCTGAGGTGCTCCAACAGGCTAGGGGCGTCCTGGACAATTGCTTGGGTACGGCTATTTTTACTGTCGAGAATGCGTAGGGGGTTACGGGTGAGACGATCTTGGGAATCGGTATCCAGCTCGTCTTTATAGGGGGTGAGGTAGCTGACTAAGGCATCACGATAGGCCTGACGGTCTGCACCGCTACCCACTGAGTTGAGGTCTAGGGTCAGGGATTTTAACCCGAGGGATTTTAGCAGATCGGTTGCGATCGCAATCACCTCCACATCGGCCCGAGGATCGCGACTCCCCAAAATTTCCACATCCAGCTGGTGAAACTGTCGCTGCCGACCCTTTTGGGGTCGCTCATAGCGGAAGGCAGGACCGACATGCCACAAACGCTGGATGCCGCCACTGGCAAAAAGCTTATTGCTAATAAATGCCCGCACCAGACCCGCTGTAATTTCAGGCCGCAGCGTAATCGAGCGCCCCCCCCGGTCTTCAAAGGAGTACATCTCCTTGCCGACCACATCAGTCGCTTCACCAATCCCCCGTGCAAACAGTTCTGTCTGCTCAAACATCGGTGGTCGGATTTCCCGATAAGCCACGCGGTGTAGAATCTCCCGAGCAGTCGCTTCCACATGCTGCCATACACCGATCTCGTCGGGCAGAATATCACGGGTACCTCGCAGGGCCTGGATGGTGCTCATCGCTAGATGGTTAAAAAGTACATTGGGCACTGCCCACCCTATCAAACAAATGATGGGAAATGATGGCAAATGATGGGTGAGTTTTAATTGGGGCAGGCGCTACATGCCTCATGCATCACACATGTTCTAAGGTCAATTGATGACACGCCCTAAGACGCCAGTTCCTGCTGTCCTTGTGTATTGGGTAAAGTACAGCAGTTGACATCATCGATACATACCTTGCCCCACTTTAAAGCCCAACGAACCAAAGCTACCCGGTTACCGGTTTCGGTTTTATTGAGCACATTGCTAATGTGGTTATCGACGGTGCGTTTACTAATATCTAGACGAGCAGAGATTTCTTGATTGGTTAAGCCAGCAGCAACCAGCTCAACAATTTGCAATTCCCGTTCTGACAGGGGAGCTTTCTCTTTTTCATGGGGAGATTGGCTGGCTGACATGAAAATACCCTTCGCTCACTGCGTATTTATGCTTAGTGCTCGTTCTATCATAACCATTTTTAAGATGGGATATGCGGATTGACTTATTAACGTTTGACCAATTGTCGAGTCCGCTTCCACAGGCCGGTTAATCGACGGCTCAGATTTAGCAGTTCGGGGGAAACGGTGTCGCTTTCAACCGACTCCGAGAATTGCTCCTGGAGTAATTCTCGGAGTCGGTTGCTGGTGAGGGGACGATTGAGTCGTCCCCGTTGGGCAATGGAAATGGAACCCGTTTCTTCAGAAACCACGATACATAGACAGTTTTCAATCCGTTCAGTAATACCCATGGCTGCCCTATGGCGGGTGCCTAGCTGACGGGATGCAATCCGTTCTGAAATGGGTAAGATGACGCCCGCTGCGATAATGCGTGACGCCCGGATCAAAACAGCACCATCATGTAGTAATGTACTTGTCTGAAAAATAGTTTGGATCAGTTCTTTAGATAGCTCTGCATTGAGCCGTACCCCCGGTACTGAAAAGTCATTTTCATCAATGGGCGGACCCGTTTCTAAAATCATTAGGGCGCCTGTACGTTTTTGGGATAGCTCACGAACGGCATCTACCAGCTCATCGATGACGCTATCGGGTCTAGAGACAGGCTTATTGCTGGGGGAAAACAGCTGTCCGAGTTCGCCCCGCCCTAAAATCTCTAAAAAACGCCGAATTTCTGCCTGTAGCATAAAGGCCATGGCTACGGCTGCACCAAAGGATAAATTGGTCAGGACAAAGCCCAGCAGCGAAAGCTTTAGTGCATGGCTGACTACAGCTGCCAGCATGAGTACGATCAGTCCTCGAATCATCCATAGATTACGGCGCTCGCCAATAACCACCAGCATCAAGTAGATGAGAACGAGAACGAGGGCAATGTCAATGATACGGACAAACAAACTTAGCAAGTGTTAGCCCCAACCTGGGTTTTCAATATAAAGGTTTAGTAGCGCTTAAGATGTCTAGCCCCGGTGGCAGTCTGCAAACCGCTCTGTGGCTGTCGTTTGCCAATCCTGCGTCTCACGACCTAATTTGCATAAATCAGCTTCCTGCAGGGGATTCCAGGGTTCAGCAAACGCTGCTTCTAATTGCAATCTACGAGGGGCCAGGGCCGATCTCAGGATGCACCTAGTTCAAAAATTAGGCTCTAACAGGACCTGCAGGATTGCATCCTATTCTAGGCAACGGTTCGACGAGATGCCATCGGGTTCTCTCGGTCTAAACTTGCAGGTGGGGGGGAAGACGATCATAACGGATGAGGTCCGCGTCGGTTTCTCGTTCCACTATTAAGGCAGCCTGTCCGTTGTGGACTAGCACAGCAGCTGGTCGAGGAACGCGGTTGTAATTGGACGCCATGCTGTAGTTGTAAGCCCCGGTAGCCGGAATAACAACAATGTCGCCCGGTGCCAATGGGGGCAGCTGGGCGTCATGAATCACCACATCTCCTGATTCGCAGTGTTTCCCAGCCAGGGTGATGGTTTCACTCAGGGGGGCTGACATTTTACTGGCGGCGAGCACACGGTACACCGATTGATAGGTAATGGGGCGGGGGTTATCAGACATGCCGCCGTCAACCGCTGCATAGTGGCGAATGCCCGGTACGGTCTTTTGACCGCCCACGGTATAGGCTGTGATACAGGCACTGCCTATGAGGGAACGACCCGGTTCACAGATTAGCCTGGGGAGAGGCACGTTGGCTTGCTCGCAAGCCTTAATCATATGCTTGCAGACAACGTTGGCCCAGTCTGTAATGCTCGGTGGGTCATCCGTTTCGGTATAGCGAATTCCCAAACCGCCGCCGACGTCCAGTTCGCTAATGGGGAGTCCATATCGCTTGGCGGTTTCCATCCAACTCACCAGCACATTGGCTAAATCTTGATGGGGCTGCAGCTCAAAAATTTGGGAGCCGATGTGGGCATGGAGACCGATGCAATGCAGGTTGGACTGTTGGGCGACATAGGCAAAGACGGCTTCTAGCTGGTCTGGGTCAAAGCCAAATTTGCTGTCGATGTGGCCAGTTTTGATGTATTCGTGGGTGTGGCACTCAATTCCGGGGGTTAGCCGCAGCAGTATGGTGATGGGGCTGACGGCAAGGGCGCTCAGGATTTTGAGTTCGTGCCAGTTATCGACCACAATGCGACAGCCTGCGGCAATCCCCTGCTGGAGTTCATGCTGGGACTTGTTATTGCCATGAAAGTAGATCTGTTCTGGACTGACTCTGGCCTGGAGAGCGCTCAGAAGTTCGCCTCCAGAAACAACGTCAATAGCTAAGCCTTCTTGAGCTGCGATCGCACACACCGCCAAACAATTCCAGGCTTTCGACGCATACATCACCAGAGACTCCCCTGGATAGTAACGCTCAAACGCTTGTCGATATTGCTGACAGGCCGTCCTGAGGGTAGTTTCATCCAAAATATACAGCGGTGAACCAAACTCCTCGATCAAATCGAGCACATCACAGCCACCAATGGTCAAATGGTCATGCTCATTCACCTGAGCACTCAGGGGCAAAATCCTCTGATTGGGAGATGCTGACCCATCAGCCTCCAGATAGTCAAGACTTGAGGGAGTTATTTGATTGGTAGAAGCAAGGGTGTAAACCATAGAGTTAGTCATCAGGATTGCTGGCATTGGCTCCATGGGTTACCCGCAGGGAGCTCTTGGGGGCTCTGGGGACTTAGGCTAGCCCAGAGCCATACGCAAGCTCCAGTGTACAATTCGTGACTGTCCACCAGCTGCTTTCCAGCCAGTTATTGGCGGACTGTAGCTCCTCCAGACTTGCTCCATGCTGACGATCATGCTGACGATTCTGACCTGCCAACTGCTGACCGAGGAACTGCTACCGGCGGTTCTAGAACTCGATCAAATTTGCCTGGGAGGGCTGTGGACCGAAGCCGGTTATCGCCGTGAAATTGAGAGCCCTAACAGTGATTTGCTAGTGCTGCAGGCGGCCAATCAAGTCATTGGTCTGGGGTGTTTGTGGGCAATTTTAGAGGAAGCGCACATTACCACCCTGGCGATCCATCCTGATTACCATCGACAGCATTTGGGGCAACTACTGCTGACCCAACTCCTCCGGCTTGCCCGTAGCCGTGGCCTTACCCATGCCACCCTAGAAGTTCGTAAGTCTAACCATCGTGCCCTGAGTCTTTATCAAAAGTTTGGCTTTCGGACGGCAGGAGAACGGAAAAAATACTACAGCGATGGTGAAAACGCTTTGATTTTATGGTGCAGTCTCCCAAAAACTGCGGATGACCAGTGGCTTAGGCCGCTAGAGCGAGAATGCGCAGAAACCCTGCATCAACATCGATACCAGTGGTCTTCCTGTGTAACATTTACTCATTAATACGTAGTAAATATTCATGTCTAGACTAGTACAGGGAGCCAATGGGTCAAAACACCTAAAAACCAAGTATTTGGGGCTCAAACGAGGACTGTATCAGGCTGAACTCTAGAGCTAGGATGTCAGTGGTCAGACAGACAGGATGTAACTAGCACGACTCAGGGCAAGCCACCTAAATGCTAAGACTCACTTCAACAAAACATAGATGAAGTGAGTCTTCATCTATCGCTAGATCCGTTGCAAGTCGTGAATACCGGCACAGTTTCACCAAAAATGGCTGTGCTAGAATCAGGTCAACTCCGCACAAGCCAGGTGATGAAAAGCCGCCATGTTTGAACGCTTTACAGAAAAAGCCATTAAGGTGATCATGCTCGCCCAAGAAGAGGCCCGCCGCCTGGGTCACAACTTTGTGGGTACTGAGCAAATCCTTCTCGGTCTCATCGGAGAAGGAACCGGCGTAGCCGCCAAAGTTCTGAAGTCCATGGGGGTCAATCTTAAAGATGCTCGGATCGAGGTCGAAAAGATTATCGGTCGCGGTTCCGGGTTTGTCGCCGTAGAAATTCCCTTCACACCGCGTGCTAAGCGTGTACTAGAGCTGTCTTTGGAAGAGGCCCGTCAGCTGGGTCATAACTACATCGGTACTGAGCACTTGCTGCTAGGTCTAATTCGCGAAGGCGAAGGTGTAGCTGCCCGTGTTCTCGAAAATCTTGGCGTTGACCTATCGAAGGTACGCACCCAGGTGATTCGGATGCTGGGTGAAACCGCAGAAGTGTCCACTGGCGGTAGTCAAGGTCGTACTAAGACTCCCACCCTCGATGAATTTGGTTCCAACCTGACCCAGATGGCATCGGAGGGTAAACTCGACCCTGTCGTGGGACGTCAAAAAGAAATTGAGCGGGTGATTCAAATTCTGGGTCGCCGTACCAAAAACAATCCTGTTTTAATCGGTGAACCGGGTGTGGGTAAAACCGCCATTGCGGAAGGGTTAGCCCAGCGTATTGCCAATGGTGACATTCCCGATATTCTTGAAGAAAAACGGGTGGTGACCCTTGATATTGGTCTCCTGGTAGCGGGTACTAAATACCGTGGCGAATTTGAAGAGCGCCTGAAGAAAATCATGGATGAAATTCGCTCAGCGGCGAATGTCATTCTAGTGATTGATGAAGTCCATACGCTGATTGGTGCGGGTGCCGCCGAAGGGGCAATCGACGCCGCCAATATCCTCAAGCCGGCTCTGGCTCGGGGTGAGCTGCAGTGTATTGGGGCTACTACGCTGGATGAGTACCGTAAGCACATCGAGCGTGATGCCGCTCTAGAGCGACGTTTTCAGCCGGTGATGGTAGGTGAACCCAGCGTTGAAGAAACCATCGAAATTTTGCATGGTCTTCGCGATCGCTACGAACAGCACCACAAGCTGAAAATTTTAGACGAGTCCCTAGATGCGGCCGCTAAGCTAGCCGACCGTTACATCTCGGATCGCTATCTGCCCGATAAAGCCATTGACTTGATTGATGAGGCGGGGTCTCGGGTTCGTCTGATCAATTCTCAGCTGCCCCCGGCGGCCAAGGAATTAGACCGTGAGTTGCGGGTTGTGCTTAAGGATAAGGACAATGCGGTGCGTTCCCAGGACTTTGATAAGGCCGGTGAGCTGCGCGATCGCGAAATGGAAATCAAAGCTGAAATCCGTGCGATCGCTCAAAGCAAAAAAACTGACGAAACCGGTAGCTCCGATTCTTCTCCAGAAGTAACCGAAGAGGACATCGCCCACATCGTCGCATCTTGGACTGGCGTACCAGTCAATAAGCTCACCGAAACCGAGTCCGATAAGCTGCTCAACATGGAAGACACCCTGCATCAGCGTGTCATCGGTCAGGATGAGGCCGTCAAAGCCATATCTCGAGCCATTCGACGAGCACGGGTAGGTTTGAAAAACCCCAACCGACCCATTGCCAGCTTTGTCTTCTCCGGACCTACGGGCGTCGGTAAAACCGAGCTCACCAAGACATTGGCATCCTACTTCTTCGGCTCTGAAGAAGCCATGATCCGCCTGGATATGTCTGAGTTTATGGAGCGCCATACCGTTTCTAAGCTGATTGGCTCACCTCCGGGCTACGTAGGGTATAGCGAAGGGGGACAGCTCACTGAAGCCGTACGCCGTCGTCCCTATACTGTTGTGCTCTTTGATGAGATTGAAAAGGCCCACCCCGATGTCTTCAACATGCTGTTGCAGATTTTGGAAGATGGTCGTCTAACTGACGCCAAAGGCCGCACCGTGGACTTTAAAAACACGCTGCTAATTTTGACATCTAATATCGGTTCTAAAGTGATCGAGAAAGGTGGCGGTGGTCTTGGCTTTGAGCTAGAGGAAGATGCCGCCGAGTCCCAGTACAATCGCATTCGTTCCCTCGTGAATGAGGAACTCAAGCAGTACTTCCGACCTGAGTTCTTGAACCGCTTAGACGAAATCATCGTCTTCCGCCAGCTCACCAAGCCTGAGGTTAAGGAAATTTCCGATATCTTGCTCAAGGAAGTCTTTGGGCGGTTAACCGAACAGGGAATTGCCCTGGAAGTGACCGATAAATTCAAGGACCGACTGGTGGAGGAAGGGTATAACCCCAGCTATGGTGCCCGACCGTTACGTCGTGCCATCATGCGGCTGCTGGAGGATACCTTAGCGGAAGAAATTCTATCTAGCCGTCTCAAGGATGGCGATGCCGCTGTCGTTGATGTGGATGACAAAGGCAAGGTTGTTATTGCTGCTAAGGAAAAGCGTGAGCTGCTGACCCAAGGGGCTGACTAGAACCTGGGACTAGATACAGCTAACAAAAGAGTGGCGCTCTGGAACAATTCCAGAGCGCCACTCTTTTGTCGTTGCTAATTTAAGCAAGGCGCTACTAGCTAATATTTAGCCAATAAAATCATAGTTCGGCTCAGCAACGGCTCTTTTTAGGGAACAGGGTGGTTTAAGCTAGAAAGCATCGCTTAAACACAGATACGTTAACTGTTGTAAACTGACATGAAGCTTTCTTGCACACCATAAGCCTCAGCTCTGATAATGGGTTTACCTGCAAGCAACGCTGCGATTAGGCTGCGATTGTTGACAAGTTTTAGTGAAGTGATTGTTGAGCGTTGCTAATTTTTTGGATACTCTCGTCTGTTAACTGCTAGTGAATAGCAGCGACAGCAGACACAGTTATTCCATCGATACCAACGCCATTGCTGTTTGATTAGGAGCATAGTTAGAGTGCTGGGCAAACTTTTTGGTAAAAAGTCAGACAAAAAGTCTGGATATTTTTTAGAGCTGTCTGAAGAAGAAGTTGCAGCGCTTCCCAAAGCGGCTAAAGAGCAGGCAGCAGCTGCCGTATCAGAGACAGTTGCTGCTGTATCAGAGGCAGCAGAAGCGGTATCGGAAGCAGTAGAGTCAGTAGCTAGCGACGTAGCACCTACACCTTCTAAAAAAGCAGCTTCTAAAAAAGGAGCAGCTTCTAAAGCAGCACCTCAGCAGGAAGCGGCACCTCAAAAGAAAGCAGCACCTCCTGCACCTACGAATGACCCTGTTGAGCTAATTCGTACTGCGATCGCAGCTTCAGCTAGTAAGTCAGCTGCTAACTCGAACTCGACGTCCACGTTCGACTATAGAGCTCCGGTTACACCCGTACGTCGCCGTCGTCCAGGTCCTAGCATGTCACCATTTAAATCAATGGCCAAAGGCATTAAACGATCATCTGGTTTTTAGACCAACGATTTAAAGGCTATGGTCAGTTTAAACAGGGGAGGCAATCTTGCCTCCCCTGTTTGATTTTTAGCTGCTGACCCAGGACGAACCCTCTAACGCTGGGCATAGGCTGTCATTGGCTCCTTGATAAAACGGATGTATAGGTGCTTAAAGGTAGACTTCATCACCCGAGGCATGCCGAAATCGATGGGCATCAACTTTTCGGGGAGTTGCCAGTCGTCAATCCGTAGTTCAGCGGGTGATTGCAGCACAAACTGGATATGCTGAGGACACAAACCAAGACGCTGCGACGCTGTAACCGTTGGCACTTGTGCAGGATTTACCTGCAGGATATCGACCATCGCTCGATCCAGCGCATAGACATTGGGTGATGCTGCCAACACACCTAGATTTCGCGGCTCACCACCGCTCGGTCCGTTGCCTTCATGACCAACAATGCCATCTAAAATCGTTAGGTCTGGATTAATGGCCTGGGCAGTTTCCACCAGCATCTGAGCAAATCGCTGGCAGTCTTTACCCGCTTCCATATGCCACCAGGCTTTCATTTTGCCCGGTACACAGCCAAAGAGATTTTTTACCCCCAGAGTCAGGGTAAGCTGCACGTGGGATTTCACCTTGGGCAGGTTAATCACCACATCGGCTGAGATCGCTTCTTTAGACAGCAGTAAATTGTCAAAGTCGCTGTCCTGCTGCTCAAGCTTGTAGCGTTTGCCATGGAGTTCCACAATGGGTAGGTCCAGTTTTTGAGCCCACTCTAGTAGGCCATTGGCCTTGGCCACACCGTAGGCACTACCAAAGGCGGGACTATCCCCCAAAAAAGGGTTACCACCGACTTCTTGAACCAGTTTGGCGACGCAGTAGACCAGCTCGGGGCGAGTGGTACATTCCTTTGTAGGCCGTGCTCCCGTCAGTAAATTAGGTTTGAGGAGAACCCGTTGACCTGGTTTGACATAGGCTGCCATGCCGCCCAAGGGGGCCAATAGAATCCGAAGCTGCTGTTCTAGCACATCGACATCATAGGTAGTGGCTTGGAGCAGACTAACGGAAACCATAGGAATCTAAAGGAAACGGCCAATATCACCATTCATTGTGGAGCCGGTCCTTTGAAAGCGCAATAAAACCAGCTAGAAAAAGTACCCTATGGACTGTACGGTGGTCATGGAACGCTAGGGGGTGATGGTGAGGTTGCTATGTTGAGCCTGTGGGCAAAAACCAGCGGAACTTGGATTAATGTGGTGCTGGTGCTGTTGGGAACTGGCAGTGGGCTGTTGGTGCGTGGGCATTTACCTCGGGCGATGCAGGATGTGATTACCCAGGCTATGGGGTTGATCACGTTATTTATTGGCATGCAAATGGCCCAGCCGTTAACTCAGATCGACGCAGGGCAGATTGCCGGTGTGATTGTGGGGATGGTGTCTCTAGTTATCGGTGGACTGTTAGGAGAATGGTGGCAAATTGAAAAACGTCTAGCCACCGTTGGCGATGCCCTAAAAGCGAGATTTGGCGGTGGTAGCCGGTTTACTGAGGGCTTTATTGCCGCCAGTTTGTTATTTTGCATTGGCCCCATGGCAATTTTAGGCAGCCTCAACAACGGTCTCAGCGGTGATAATACAATTTTGGTGGTTAAAGGCACCATGGATGGCCTGATATCAATTGCCCTAACCGGCAGTTACGGGGCAGGTGTAGGGTTTTCAGTACTACCAGTAGTGCTTTACCAGGGCGGACTATCACTGTTGGCTGGATTGTTG
>NZ_JADEXP010000220.1 GCF_015207065.1 Leptolyngbya cf. ectocarpi LEGE 11479
GCCGTCGCCGCTTCGGAGGTGAATATAGCGACTGGGGCAGCGTTTGCCACGAAGGGGTGGCAATCCCCATCTGTAGAGCCGTAGCCGAATGAGCTGGCCCCAACGGCGGCATTGATGTTTCTGGCAGGGTGGGAGCAGCGGGTTGAGACCCCGGCTGATGGGGCAACTGATTGGACAACTGCTCTAAGCACACCAAAATGTCCTGGGCACTGGCCGGACGATCCACCACCCGAGGGGCAATCATACTATCGAGTAAATCCGCCAGCCCTGACGAAATCTGGGGAGCATGGGAGCGCCACTCAAAGCTATTTTGGAAGGCGTCATACAGGGCCGTATCGGTGGGGGCTTTGGCCGTTAGTAAATAGATTAGCGTACGACCCAGGGCATAAAAATCAGACTGGGGTACCGCCTGCCCTTGCTCCTGCTCGGGCGGGGTATAGCCAGCCGAGCCAATGGCCGTGGCCACACCGCCGCGACTCACCTGGGCTAAGTAGGTCTGGGTCATTTCCCGAGCAGCCCCAAAATCCACCAGGGCCAGCTGCCCACTGGTGCGAATCATCACATTTTGGGGTTTGATATCCCGATGGAAATAGCTATTCTGATGCATCTGATGCAAAATTTTAGCCAGCTGAGTCAGCCACCCCAGAGCTAACTGCTCCTGGATCGGGTGATTGCCCTGCTGCTGCATCCACTGGGTCAGATTCAGACCGTCAATCTTTTCCATCACAATGCAGTGGAGCGGCACCGTCCCATTAGGCGGAGTAACGGTAAAGTATCCCCCATCTTCCACAAACGGCATCCCCGGATGCCGCAGATGGCTCAGCACCGCAGCTTCATGACGAAACATGGCTAATATTTTGGGGTTTTGGCCATGCTCGCGCCGCAGTACCTTTAAAATTTTGGGCAGATCGCGTTCATAGGCTTCGTAAACCATGCCAAACCCGGTTTGGCTACTGAGCAAGCGCATCACACGATAGCGCCCTTCTAATACCAAGGTTGTCCCACAGGCTTGACAGCTATTCGCTTCGCCATTGCCCAGATGATCGGGCTGAGGACAATCGGGATTAATGCATAAACTCATCAGCCACCCTGAGAAACGACCTTGGATCAGCCATGCCCGAACTGACTAGTCAGCCCTGGGGCCATCCTGAATCCACAAGGAACGTCAATACCCTTACCAATAAATATATCTATTGTCTACCTTCCCATACATATGTCTTGCTGTGCATATTAGGAAAGATATTTGCTGTTCCTCGTCACGTCTGCTCACTATGTTTCGAAATTTTGCCGCGTTTTGTCTAGCCGTCATCACGGTATCAATGCCCCTATTGTTATCGATGACCCATCCCTCCGATACAGATGTCATTCTGCACGCTTTTGACTGGAACTATGCCACGGTTGCTGAACAAGCCGCCGAGATTGCTGAGGCTGGCTACGGAGCCGTGCTGGTAACACCGCCCCTCAAGTCTCCGATTACGGCCAAGTGCCGCTGGTACCAGCGCTATCAACCTCAAGATTTTCGAGTGATTAGCAACTGCGATGGCGACAAGGAGAGTTTTGCTGCCATGGTTGAGGCCCTATCCCAGGTGGGGGTGCTTACCTATGCCGATGTGGTGGTCAATCACATGGCTAACGAGCGCAATGCGGCCACCACGTTTCCAGGGGCATCGACGCTGGCGGAGTATGCCAGCGACCGGAACTATTGGCAACAGCAGCGATTGTACGGAAATTTAGACAACGGGTTGTTTAGCCCCCGAGACTTTCATGCGGCCCGCTGTATTCGCAACTATGGCAATCGCCAGGCCGTCATCAATGGGCGGATTTGCGGTGCAGGGGACGATCCTGGCCTACCAGATCTAAAAGACACCGCACCAGGAGAGACCTGGGTGAGAGACCAGCGGCGACAGTATATCCAGAGCCTCTACGACCTGGGGGTACGCGGATTTCGCCTGGATGCGGCCAAACATATGCCCAATGAGGCTATTCGAGATTTCGTCCCCGATCAAGTAGCCAAAAACTCTCAGATTTTTGCCGAGATTATTACCGCCGGAGGTGTGGGTGAGCGGGAATATACGCTGTTTTTAGAACCCTACCTGCGAGAACTCTCTGCAGATTTTGCCGCCTACGATTTTCCTCTATTAAATGCGATCAAACAGGCATTTAGCTTTGGCCAACCGCTGTCTGATCTTGCTAATCCTTACCGGACGGGCAATGCCCTGGAAAGCCAGCGGGCGATTACCGTAGTCATCACCCACGATATTCCCTACAACGAGGGGTTTCGCTCGTTAATCATGGACCCGACAGACGAGGATCTGGCCTATGCCTACATTATGGGTCGCGATGGCGGCACCCCCATGGTATTTGATGATGGAACGACGGCAGCGCCTCCCTTTGGCCGTATAGATGACGGTCGCTGGCAGACGGTTTGGAGTCGCGATCGCATGGTCCAAATGATCGCCTTCCATAACCGCATGCAGGGCACAGGTATGGATGTGCTACATGCCGATGAATGCACCCTCTTCTGGCGACGGGGAGAAGAAGGCATAGTGGCCATCAATAAATGTGGAGAACCCCAAACAGTCACAGTGAATACCCGGTTTAAGCTTAAGTGGTTCCATCCCTATCAGGATATGCTCATAGAAGAGCCACCAATTGAGGTAACAGGGCCTACGCTAACGGTCACCCTGCCTGAACGGAGTGCCCACATGTGGGCTGCGACATAACCGCTCACAGCCTAAAGCTTCGTGCCTTTTATCGCTCACTTTTCTCCAAAACGACGTCCTCATAGAGCAACTCAAAACGAATTCATAGCGCAGTTCTTGACGGGATTCCCAGTCAAGGTAATCTGCGACGGTCATGGGTTGTGGAGACGGTACAGCAATCATGACACGGACTATAAGAGGCCAGTTATATTATGCCGTGGTCAGGAGAAAAATCACGCTATACTAAAAACATATGTACCAGTCGTCTGCCATGGCGTTTCTACTTCCTGATAAATACATTGACCCGCTGACGGATTTTGGGTTTAAGCGTCTGTTTGGCACTGAGCCGCACAAAGCGTTACTGATTGATTTTTTGAATACCCTGTTGCCTGAGTATCATCACATTCAGGACGTGACGTTTAAGAATCCTGAGACAATTGGCAGAACCTGGGCAGACCGTAAGGCCATTTTTGATATTTACTGTCAGTCAGAAACTGGCGAGCGTTTTATCGTTGAGATTCAGAAAGCAAAACAGCAATTCTTTAAAGATAGAAGCGTTTACTATTCAACATTCCCGATTCAAGAACAGGCAACGAAAGGGACTTGGGATTATGAGTTAACCGCTGTATACACAGTTGGCATATTAGATTTTATTTTTGATGAGCATAAGGATGAAGAGACTATTATTCATACAGTAGAGTTAAAAGATCAGCATTGCGAGGATGGCTTTGGTCCGTTCCAAACCCAAGATAAGCATGACAAACTCAAGTTTATCTATATTGAGCTACCAAAGTTCAAGAAAACACTGCCAGAGTTAACGTCTCATACCGATAAGTGGTTATTTGTGCTGCGTCACTTAGCACAATTGGAAACGCCACCAAGCGATTTACGCGAAGGCATCTTCAACCAGCTGTTTGAGGTGGCCGAGATTGCTAACTTTTCAGACACTGAACAAGCCCTTTACCAGGAAAGCTTGAAAGTTTACCGTGACAATTTTAATGTAACAAAAACCTTGATCGAGGAGAGTTTGAAGGTAGGCATTGAACAAGGCATTGAACAAGGCATTGAACAAGGCATTGAACAGGGCATTGAACAAGTAGCTCGACAGATGAAGGCTACGGGAATGCCAGTGCCAGATATTGCAAAATTCACAGGGTTAAGTACTGAGGAGATTGAAGCCTTAAAGGAATGAAGGCAGAATTAGTTCATGTTGGGAGCGATCGCACGTCTCCCCTCACATCATTACCCTCTTGACGAGGCAGATCCTCAATGTATACTCTTATTCTTGAGGTCTTAATCGACCGAACCACAGAGTTCATTAATTAGCGCCACCGGCAGGTGTTAGAGCACCTAACCGGCAGCTTCACCCCCAGTTGCGGCGGCAACCTGGGAGCGCAGGTTTATGGTACCTGTTGCCACCCCGGATTGCATACATCTACGGGGTGGCTAATGCGTGAGTTCTGGTTTCCTAACCCATATCTGGAGATCAGAGCCTAATGTTTATCAATTCCAACCACGGCGCAGGCGCGCCCACAGATCCCCCTGCCGACGGCAGCCTACCCGAATATCAGTACGAAGACATCCGGCTAATGATGTGGTTTAAAATTTCGCTCTGGTTGTGTCAACGATGCTTCAACCAGGCTAAGACCGATCCGATAGAGCCTCCCAGCCAAATTGTCCCTTTTAGTGGACAACCCTCAGCTAGCGCCGGAGTTTCAACCCAGCGCGGCACTCAGCTACACAACCAACCTGAGTGCAAGATCTCTCAGGTCACAAGACAACCTTCCTAATACCAGAGCACAAGAGATTTATATCGTCAAAAAAAAGGCAGGGAAAATACCCTGCCTCCAACATAAACCCCATGAAACCACTACAATTCGAGCTTACTTAATGCCGTTGCTGATTTAGGGGATGGACCGATCGGGTAATGATGCCATTTATCAGCACTCTTCAGATGAAATCATCCCAGGGATCAGCAACGCCTATTTAATAAACAGCATCTCCTGATAAGTGGGCAACGGCCAACAATCATCAGCGAGTTCACCCTCTAGGGCATCAGCATACTCACGGACCGACTCCATCAGGGGACGCAGTGTGGACGCACAGTAGGTCATATGCTCACCCGTCGTGCCAAAGTCATGCTTTTCTAGAGCCTCGCTAAGCTTAGCCACCGCACCCACCATAGAACTAGTGAGATCGGCCACCTTCTGAGCACCCTCCTTTTCAAAGGAAACCCCCAGACTCTCCAGAGCAGAGAGCGTAGACGACAACTTAGAGAGATACTCCACAGCCGCTGGATAAATCTGGGTCTTAGCCATATTTATCACCAGCTTACATTCCACCTCAATGGAGAGAATATACTGCTCGGCATACACCTCAAAGCGACTTTCCAACTCAACCGGCGTGAGCACACCCGTCTTTTGGAATAGATCGCCGATGTATTCTTCTTGCAGTACCGGCAGGGCATCAGCCGTCGTAGGCAGGTTTGCCAACCCCCGCTCCTCAACCGCCATTTTGTGCCATTCCTCAGAATAACCGTTGCCGCCAAAGACAACCGCACCGTGCTGCTCCATCACTTCTTTGAGCACGGTGAGTATGGCTGTGTTGATGTCTGCACCGCCAGAGAGTTCAGATTCTAGACGATTGCCTACCCATTCTAGGGAGTCGGCCAGCATGGTGTTGAGCACAATCAAGGGGCCTGAAACCGACTGGTGAGAACCCACTGCACGAAATTCAAAGCGGTTGCCAGTAAAGGCAAAGGGAGATGTGCGGTTGCGATCGCCCGCGTCCTGAGTCAGGTCGGGTAGTACATCCACCCCCAAATCCATCACGCCTTTTTTCTTAGAACCACTGATGGAGCCAGTTTTGATCTGTTCAAAGACGTCTTCTAGCTGGGTACCTAAGTACACAGACATAATAGCGGGGGGCGCTTCGTTAGCTCCCAGACGGTGATCGTTACTGGCCGTGGCAATGGCAGCCCGCATTAAAGGCCCATACTTATGGACACCGCGAATAACCGCACCGCAAAATACTAGAAACTGAGCATTCTCGTGGGGAGAGTCACCGGGATCCAGCAGGTTACCCTGGGTGGCGTTACCCACCGACCAGTTAACGTGCTTACCCGAGCCATTGATACCGGCGAAGGGTTTTTCATGGAGCAGGCACAAAAAGCCATGCTTCTTAGCGGTATGGCGCAGCACCGTCATAATCATCTGCTGATGGTCACTGGCCACGTTGGCCGCTTCAAAGACCGGTGCAATTTCAAACTGCCCCGGCGCCACTTCGTTATGGCGAGTTTTGGCCGGAATCCCCAGCTTGTAAAGGGTTTCCTCCACATCCTGCATAAACACCTGTACCCGCTCCGGAATCGCACCAAAGTAGTGATCGTCAAACTCTTGGCCTTTAGCAGGGGGTTTGCCAAACAGCGTCCGGCCAGCTAATAGCAGATCGGGTCGCTGGCTGGCGAAATTAGTATCAACGAGAAAATACTCTTGCTCTGCGCCACAGCTGGAGTTGACACGGGCAACATCTTTATTCCCCAAGAGCTTCAAGACCTTACTGGCAGACTTATCCATGGCAGAAATGGAGCGCAGAAGCGGCACTTTTTTATCTAAGGCTTCTCCGGTCCAAGACACAAAGACGGTCGGAATACACAGCGTGGAACCATTGGCCGTCTCTAGAATGTAGGCTGGACTAGTCACATCCCAGGCAGTGTAGCCTCGGGCTTCGAAGGTGCCGCGAATGCCACCGTTGGGAAACGAAGAACCGTCGGGCTCACCCTGCACTAATAATTTACCGGAAAATTCTGAAATAACTGTACCGTCACCCTGGGGAGAAATGAAGCCGTCATGCTTCTCAGCAGTCAGGTTAGTCATGGGGTAAAACACGTGGGCATAGTAGAGCGCCCCCTTGGATATCGCCCAGTCTCTCATGGCATTGGCAACAGCATCAGCAACGGAGGAATCCAGCTTTTCCCCAGTGACAATGGTTTTTTTAATCGACTTGAACACTGACTTGGGAAGAGTCGCCTTCATTTTGGGCAGGTTAAAAACATTCTCTGCCCAGATTTCGTCAAGACTTGCTGGTGCCTTGGGGGGCATCGGCTGCCGATTGACAATTTGGCTAATCGCCTGAACCCGACCTGCATTTCCACTCATAATTTCTTTTCTGGGGACCAACTGCCTGATCCTACTGAACGCAACTCCCTGAAATAGATAGCAGCTATACAAAATGCAAACTATTTGCAGCCTAGATTATCTTAGATCTTGCACCTGGCGACGTAGCGGCACCCCGCCCAGGGTTCAAAACCCAGGGCTAGCCGAAGGGTGTCCACTGGAAGGGACACAATCATCGGAGATGTGTTCTTAGCATTCGCTTCCACAGCGCTCAACTATGCTTCAACTAGTCCACGACTGACCACCAGTGCTTCCACACCAAATTGTCCCTTTAGTGGACAGCCCTCAATTAGCGGTAGGTTTCGAACTTAGCGTGGGTTTTAGCCTCGCAACCGACTTGGTGCAATATCTGAGTTATGAACATCTAATATCCAAAAACCTCAAGGAAGCGTTAATTATTAACGTTATAAAAAAGAGGCGTTGCTAAATTACAACCCTCTGACCGTGGTTCGTAACTTAGCAACGCCCTGAGCATAGGAGTAATAAAATCCATGCTTAATGCTTGACTGAACGTAGTGTATGCATGAATCCCAAGACCGACTGTGCTAAAAACTACAGTTAGCAAGACAGTTAGCAAGACAGTTAGCAAGAAACGGGTGGTACTCGCTCGCCAAGATCGATACCTTGGTGCAGTGCAGGCAATCAACTTCATTGATGGAAACCACCACTTACGATAGACAAACCTATGGTCAAATCGCCAAAGCGATTGCGTTTATCCGCAAAAATCATTTAGAACAGCCCAGCTTGGCCACTGTGGCTCAGCATGTCAACCTCAGTGAGTATCATTTCCAGCGGTTGTTTACAAAATGGGCGGGCATCAGCCCAAAACGCTTTTTGCAGTATCTCACCCTGGAATATGCAAAATCGAAAATCACTGAGACCAACAGTCTTTTAGAAACCACCCTAGAGTCGGGACTGTCCAGCTCCGGTCGATTGCACGACTTGTTTGTTCAGCTGGTGGCCATGACACCTGGGGAATATAAAACAGCCGGTTCAGGATTACAGATTCGCTATGGCATCCATGACACTCCCTTTGGCTCTTGTCTAATTGCCACCACTGACCGTGGCATCTGTAACTTAAACTTTTTGGATCACGCCGATGGCACGGTCGCTGCCCAGGCATTACAAACAGAATGGCCTAACGCCGACATTAGGATGGCTCGACAAGAGACTGAGAAAATTCGAGATCTTATCTTTCAATCTTCCCATTCTTCTTCCCTAGTGCTCCATGTCAAGGGAACAAATTTCCAAATTCAGGTATGGCAGGCACTTCTAAACATTCCCTTTGGTGGACTCACTACCTATCAAGGATTAGCTACTTCCATTGGTAAACCCACCGCAGCCAGGGCCATTGGTAATGCCGTAGGACGTAATCCCGTGGGATATCTGATTCCCTGCCATCGGGTAATTCGCGGCTCAGGTGAGATCGGTGGCTATCGCTGGGGGCTGGATCGAAAAACTGTTGTTTTAGGTTGGGAAGCTAGTCAGATTGAGGAGAAAGCATGAAACTGTCGGATATTTTTGAGCTGTTGTTGCTAGCAGCCCTATGGGGTGGTTCATTTCTGTTTATGCGGATTGCGGCTCCTGTACTTGGCCCCGTTTGGCTAATTGAGTTTCGTGTCCTATTAGCCGGGTTAGTCCTACTGCCAGTGCTGGCACGGTTAGGGTTGTTAAGTGAGCTGCGTCGCCATCTTATACTATTTGCCATGCTGTGGGGAGCCGTTATTTTGTAAGAAACAGTGACAGCCTCGATGATTTTTGGCTGTGGGTTAGTGCTTTTGGGAACTGCGATCGCAAACGATATATTCACCACATGGAACCGCAGCCAAACGCTACGCTAATTTCGCCATAAGCTGTTTAGGGTGTCGCCGTCTATCGGTGAATATTGTGAACAATCAGATAGCTGATGGACAGGGCTAGAATTGCGATCGCAAGTCCAATCAAACTTATCCCCGGTGTTTTATCCAGGTCTAGAATAATAATTTTACGCGCGACAGCGATCAGTGAGGTCACAATCACCAGCTCCACCTGGACCACATGCCTTTTTAGATAGGCGGTTATATTTTCAAGAATTTCTAGAGCGATCAAAACACTCAAAAACAAACCAAAAATTTCTTTGAGGGTGGTAACAAAAAAACCTTTAGGGCTGGGGTTAACGAGTGCTGTTGCTAGAAACAGCATGAGATCGACCATGATCACCACGATCACAATCAACATAGCCACCGAAAGCAGCTTTGAGACCAAGCTTTCAAACTGATCGATTCCGGTTGAAAATCCTTCATCACTTGAACGCCAGCGAATATATCGCTTAAATCGTTTCAGCATTATTTTTTAGACTAAACCCCTTGCATAATTTAGACTAAATCTCTGCCAAAATCTTTTTACGATCATCCGGTAAGGAAGTTTGCCACCGATCTTCTTTACAGACGAACGGTAATGCTATCGATGACTTTAGTTATCAAAACTTTACTCGTAGCACCTCACCGCTTTTTGCTATACAGCGGCAGGCTACTAGCATTCTTAAACAGAAATAGCTATGAACGAATATCAATTATTTATCTGTAAGTAAAAACCTATATTAATTTACTTGTCATTAACTGGAGGCTCACTAAAACAGAAATTATGATGGGTAAGTAGTCGAACTCAATAACCAGCGACGGCAATAACTGTGTCAAGAAGCTAAGTGGGCTTAAACTTTTTGGCAGAATAAAGGCTAAAGGCATCAGGCCCATAACGATTCAGTGTTGTTTAGACGAGAGCGGTGTTCTTTATCGAAGGAGTACTGAAAAAGCGATGATATTGTGGCTCTTTTTTGCATTTTTCTCTGGACTTGTCTTTGTTGACTATCAGTTTAATGACTGGGAAGCCGAATCCCAAGAAGAAAATGCCCTGGTCACCCGTAGAACAGACGGTATTAGTCAGGTCTGAGACCTTGAATAAATTGCCCTAGATCATGGGCTCCACAGTCATCGTAATATTTGACAGCATAGCTACCAATGACAGCCACATCGGCATAGCCAATTAAGTTACAAACAGCCGCAGCAGACTGGATACCAAAGCCAACGGCGATGGGTAGTTGGCTAGCTGAGCGTACTCTGTCCAGGTATTGGTGGGATAGCTGAGCAAGCTGGGTTTGCTGACCAGTCACACCTTTTCGTGCCACACAGTAGGCTAAGCCGCTGGTGTGCTGCAGGATCTGCTGTATACGCTGCAGGCTGTTTTCAGGGGTTATGAGAAATATTGTTGCGAGGGACTGGTCGCGGCACCGGTCAATATAATTCTTTGCCTGTTCCAAGGGGAGGTCAGGGATAATGCAGCCAGCAATTCCACTCTGGGCAGCTATTTTGACAAACTTACTAATGCCATACTGAAAGAGAATATTAACATAGGTCATAATCACAAAGCGCGTCTGGGGATATTGCTGGGTGATTTCTGCGGCAAAGTTGAAGCACGCTTGCACCGATACGCCTGCGCGGACTGCGGTGTGATTTGCGGCCAGTAAAATCGGTCCATCGGCTATGGGTTCTGAAAAGGGAAACTGGAGTTCGATTAGCTCCACACCGGCTTTGACAAGCGCTGAGATCGCACGACGATTATCGTCCCAGGACGGATAGCCCAGCACGGTATGGGACATGAGTAAAATGTCTTTCTGTTGTCGCTGCTGCCGGATAAACTGTTCGAGATGCATAGTGATGTAAGGGAATTGTACAAAAGTTCTAAGACGGGCAAGGGGCAAGGGGCAAGGGGCGGTTACGATGCCCTATTTGAGTGCGAACGCTTAATAGGTAAACAGATTTCTCATTACTTAAGTGATTGGATAAAACTATCC
>NZ_JADEXP010000221.1 GCF_015207065.1 Leptolyngbya cf. ectocarpi LEGE 11479
CGGTGACGATTGCGTCGGCTTCGATGTAGATGACAGTACCTTCTTCGAGTTGGATGGGGGCTAGTTGGGCCATGGGGTTAAATCCTGAAAATTACCTGTGCGGGTACTGTGGCATGGACAGACAAATACTACACTGTCACTAAATTTGCCATACGCCCCATCTATGAGCCGAGATGCCCTAATCGTCGGAATCAATAGTTATCAGCATTTCAATCCTCCTCTTAAGGCTCCAGAGAAAGATGCTGAAGCCATAGCACAGCGTTTGGAGCAGGATGGGGACTTTAGGGTTTGGCGAGTACCGGAGCAGATTGACCAGGCGAACCGGCCCGCAGTTTCATTGACGCAGAAGGTGTCTCAGGTAACGCTAAAGCAGGCGCTAAAGCGGCTTTTTTTGCCAGATAGTAAACAGGCTCCAGAAACGGCACTGTTTTATTTTTCGGGCCATGGCATTCCAGATGAAGAGGGTGAAGACGGGTACGACAAGGGATACTTGGCGGCTAGTGATACGAATCCGAATAATCCTAGCTCAGGCATCTCTTTGGGATGGTTACATTGGTTGCTGTCAAAGAGCCCGGTAAAACAGCAAATTATCTGGCTTGACTGCTGCCATAGTGGGTCTTTGATTGTCAATGTGGGAGCCGCTAACCCAGGGAATAGTGAAAGTCGGGATCGGTGCTTTATTGCATCGTCTCGGGATTTTGAAACGTCTTGGGAGGATTTGAATAGTCCGTACAGTGTGCTGACTAAGGCATTGCTGGAGGGGTTGGAGCCATCGCGGTTGCCAGGACGGTGGATTGATACCTTTGCCCTGGTGGACTATGTGAACCAGGCGTTGAAGGGTGAATTGCAAACACCGGTTTGTACCAACTTTGGTGAGGCGATTAATTTGACCCGTAGTTGGCAAGCGGTCAACGAGGTAGCTACGGATGGGGCTGTAGACAGTGGCTTCTGTCCCTATAAGGGGTTGGAGTTTTTTGACTGTAATGGTGAAGACCCGAAATACTTTTTTGGTCGTGAGAAACTGATCGGGCAACTGCTGGACCAGGTGAGGACATCCAACTTTATGGCATTGGTGGGGGCCTCGGGGAATGGTAAATCTTCAGTATTGCGAGCTGGGTTAATTCATCAGCTACGGCTGGGGCGACGTATTGCGGGTAGTGACCAGTGGGAGATTCTGATTACTCGGCCTGATGGCCATCCGATGCAGAATCTAGCCTCTGTTTTTGTGCCAGAGGATGGATCTCAGTTGGATCGTGCAGGCGAGTTAGGAAAAGCGATTGGGCTTTTGAAAGAGGGAGCTGCTGGATTACAGCGGTTGGTGGAGGTGTCTACGGCACCACGGATTATTTTGGTGATTGACCAGTTTGAGGAGGTGTTTACCCGCTGTGAGAGTGCTGAGGAAAGAGAACAGTTTTTTAGCTGTTTGATGGGTGCACTGGAGCAAACCAGAGGTAAACTCTGCCTGATTATTGCGATGCGGGCAGATTTTGTTGGTAAGTGTTTGGAGCAGGACTACGGCGGGTTAGCTCAGCGGGTGCAGCAACATATGATGAGCGTGTTGCCCCTGACAACAGATGAATTGAGAGATGCTATCTGTAAACCGGCTGAGCAGGCTAACTTAACGGTTGAACCAGCGCTGGTTACTGAGATCCTTACTGATATCAAAGGTGCGCCTGGGAGTTTGCCGCTGTTGCAATATACTCTCAAGGAGCTTTGGCAACAGCGACAGGAGAGTACGGTTATGCTCTCTACGTATCAAGAGCTTGGAGGTATTAATGGCACCCTGGATAAACGGGCAACCGAAATTTACAATACCTGTGATGCTGATCAGCAAAGTACGGTTCAGCATATCTTTCAGCAGTTAACCCAGTTGGGGGAGGGGACCGAAGATACTCGTCGTCGTGTTTTTCTAGACAACCTGATTTCTGAACCGTTGCATCCGGCAAAGCGGGTTAGGACAGTTATTGATACGTTGTCCAGTAAAGATAATCGACTGTTGGTGACCAGTGAAGTCATTGGTAAAGGTGAAAAACAAGAACGCCGGGCAATTGTGGATGTGGCCCATGAAGCGCTGATTCGCCATTGGCGATTGCTTAGGCAGTGGATTGAAAAGAATCGAGATTTGTTGCGGCAACAGCGACGTATTGAAATTGCTGCTGGAGAATGGCGAACCCGCAAGAATGACACAGATTATTTCTTGCAAGGACGGCAACTTTCAGAAGCTCTGCGTTTTCAAAAAGAGAATAGTCACATTTTTCCCTTATCTCAATTGGGAAAAAGCTTTGTTTACAAAAGCTGGCAACATCAAAAAAATAGGCGTTTAAAGTTTTTGGGAACGGCTGTTCTAGTTCCATTGGGTATAGCAATTTACGCTGGTCTACAAATTCGGACTAACGTTTATTTAGAGCCCTCCTGGAATTTGGTGAATGACTATAATGCACGGAGCAATAAAATTTCTAGAAATCCATTAGTGAGAGCACTTGAAGAGATTAATAAGGCTAATCACTCATTAGATGGAATAAATCTTGTTACCGCCAACCTCAGCGGAGCAAAACTCAGCGGAGCGAAGCTCAGCGGAGCCGACCTTCGCAACGCCGACCTCAGTAACGCCGACCTCATCTCCGTCTACCTCATCTCCACTAACCTCAGCGGAGCCAACCTCAGTGGAGCCAACCTCAAATCTGCCAGACTCCGCAACGCCGACATCAGTTCCACCAACCTCAGCGACGTCGACTTCTATAAGGCCAACCTCAGCGACGCCAACCTCAGCGGAGCAAACCTCAGCGTAGCCGACTTCCGCTCTACCAACCTCAGCGTAGCCGACTTCCGCTCTACCAACAACCTCAGAAACGCTAAATTCCGTTGGGCCAATCTCAGCTACGCCGACTTCAGCTCTGCTGACCTTAGCTACACTAACCTTAGCTACACTAACCTTAGCTCTGTCAACTTCAACAGAGCAAACCTCAGCGACGCCAACCTTCGCAACGCCAAACTCCGTTACGCCAACCTCCGCTATGCCAACCTCAGTGACGTCGACTTCTATGGGGCCGACTTCTATGCAACCGACCTCCGTTCCGCCGACCTTCGCTCTGCCGACCTCCACTCCGCCAAACTCAACTACGCAAACCTCAGCGACGCCAACTTCAACGGAGCAAACCTCAGCGACGCCAACCTTCGCAACGCCGACTTCAACTCTACGATTTTTCTTAGCACGGATCTGCGTACAACCAAAGGACTCACTAAGAGGCAACTGGAGGGTGAAAACCCGCCCTATATCTGCAATTCTCCACTGTCCGACAACCTTGGAATTGAGAGTGGCAAAGACCGAGACTGTGGCAAGCTAGCTAATATTTTACATCAAAGATATCCAGATAGGCATAAGAGCTTGGAAGCAGCAGAAGAATTTGTCAAAAAACAACGGCAGAAAACCTGGGAATAGTCTTCATGCTTCAAAAGAGATGCATATGTGCAACATCAACCAGGTATCTCAATATAAGGCCGCTGATCCGGCGGCAGAAAAATAATCTTCTCCAGCTCCACTGGATTCACCTGCCAGTGCTCACCATTCTTCCGATAATGCACACTCCAGGCCAGGTCATACTTCAGCTTATGAATCCGAGCATGTTCCGCCTTTTTAATCTCAGCCGTAATCCGAGTACGGCTAGTATTCAGCAAATCTGCTGCCTGCTGGGGAGAGGTCCATGGCGCTACCGGCAAACCTAACGCCCGTAATACTGTTCTAGAAGTGCCACGCGGGCGACCAACGCCTCAAAATCCTTACGCTGCATCTGTTGTTGTGACCTCCCTTGCCTTAACCCGCTTCCCAGCCGCTCTCAGACGAGCCTGAAGAATTGGCTCATGTTCTCCCAACCATTACCAAAATTCATGCTTAAACTCAGGATCCAAGGTACGACCAACATAAAGCGCACAGTATCAACAGAGATAACTTTTTTAACTTGACTACAGGAATCGCAAGCAGTATTGTACTTTTCATGCCCTGCGGGGCCACACTACAAAGCTCAATATTTAGCACCAGTGGTAGGTGCGGACACACCTAGCCACTGGCTACCCCGACTGATACAGGCAGTCCGAGGATGGGGATACTTTATCCCATCGCCACCCCGGTTTGCATCACATTTATCGGGGTGGCTAAGTCTTGAGCTTTGGTTTCCTTACCGTATAGTCCATTTTCGGAGACCAAAGCCAATGTATATCGACCCAAGCCAGGGCGCAGGCGCGCCCATCGTTCCACCTGTTTCAGAAACCCTACCCGACTACCAATTCGAGAACATACGCCATCTAATTTTTGGTAGCCTCACCAGCGTGCAGCTCACCGTTCAAGAGCTACACAGCAAACACTATGCCGAACCCAACGACTGGAGTAAACCCATCTCCACCGGGCGACCTAATGAGGTGATGGTAATTCTAACCAAGAAAGTCAGAGTAGCCTAGCCATTTAGAGATTGACCACTAACGCAGGGAGATCGCTCAGAGCAATCTCCCTGCACCATGTTGTACGTATCGCTTGTTTTGATAGCAGGTACAGCTAAATCCCGAGGCGCAACCTTGGTCACCCACAATGTAAAGGAGTTTGCTAGGGTAGATGACCTGCGGCTCGAAGATTGGTATTAGCAGATTCGTTTGGGTAATGAGACTATCACTCAGCTTGAGAAACTGTATATTTCAGCACTTTCTATACCGTTGTTTTGGATGTCGTGGACTCTCAGGATATTGCATAATCACCACACCTGCCTCCAAAGCAGGATTTAGATAATTCTTACGAAACGTAGTCTTACGCGACAATGATAAGCACTCCATCAGTTCCTGGGTACTCCAATAACGATCATCCATTACAGCCAATAGCTTTTTAACTTGATCGCTTACTTGATCACTTACTTGATCGCTGGTGCCAACGGTACCTTTCTGAAACGATTCAACGGCGGCTGATAGGTCATCTCATGGCGCTCTGTACGAGTAGGTTTAGGTGAGCGATCGCAACCACTCCCTCAACTCTCGGTCAGCCCTCATCTCACTAACCCGAGCTGTCGCCAAAAACTCATATAGTTTTGTTTTGGGCACCTGCGGAAATGTTGGACTTCGTTCCAGTTCCCCATAGGCAGAATCTTGCAGCTGATAAAGACGCCAAGTCTCTCCATCGTAGCGCCAAAACTCTGGCACACCCATCGCCGCATAGAGTCGTAGCTTATCAATACCCGTGTGGGTAATATCCACCTCTACAATCAAATCCGGTGGCGGATCTTGGTCCAAATCAACATTCCGTCCTGCCACTAACGGTTGATTCTGAATGTAATAAGCTGCATCCGGCTCGCTCGAACGATCGAGTATCTCTCGATCCAAGGTGGTAGACCCCATTGTTTTCGTTTCCATCCCCAGCTCCGATGCCAAAATGTAAATAAATCGACCAATCAACCAGGCCGAAAACCCATGAATCTCAAGCGGCATCGTAATTTCTAACGTTCCTTCGGAGTAAGTCAGACGCGTACTGCGATCGGGACTCAGGGACTGTCGCACCGCTAAGTACCCTTGCCAGGTTAGCGATCGCAACACCACCCGCCGCTCACCCACAGGCGGCGGCACCGGCTGTTTTACTAAAGGAGCTGTACTAACCATACGCCTGTAACCAATACAACGACAGAACCTATACCATTCTAAGCGGTGAACCCCAAGCCAAAACTTAATGCCCCGCTGGCTGAGCGTAGTCGAAGCCAGCATCGCCTATCATAGAGGCTAAGCTGCCCGGACGCCCCCATGGTTCAATCCGACCTGAGAACCTATCTCCCCCCTAGCACTGAGCTACCCGACTCAGACGATATTCCAGTGGATAATGAGGATCAAAACCTAATCCCCAACGTTCTGCTGTTTTTACTCAACTTTATCTGGCCCCAGCGCCAAGACTGGTACTTCGGCGTCGATATGGGCATTTACCACACCACAGGAGCCCACCCACGAGTGCCAGTGGTGCCAGATGGCTTTTTGAGTTTGGGAGTAGAGCGCCGCAAGAACGGCCAATCTCGCCGCAGCTACGTGCTTTGGGAAGAAAATGATATTGCTCCCACTCTGGTTTTAGAAGTCGTTTCCTGGACACCCGGTGCAGAATATACCGAAAAACTAGAAATCTATCGCAGGCTGGGGGTGCTCTACTACGTGATCTACAACCCCAACTACTGGCAGCGCGACGGCCATCAGCCCTTTGAACTCTACAAACTGGTCAATAATACCTACCAGCTACAGCTGGGCGAACCCTTCTGGATGCCCGAAGTTGGTTTAGCCATTGGTCGCTATCCAGGCAGCGCAGGCGGTATCCAAAAAGAACTGCTGGGCTGGTTTGACGCCCAAGGTAAACGCTATCTGACGCCAGAAGAAAAGGCCGAACGCTTAGCCGCTCGACTTCGAGAACTGGGAGAAGACCCCGACCAGCTATAGATCCTATGGGTACAATCACAGCTAACGTCTGCAATCTATTTCAATGAGTATCAAGCCTGGTAGTAAATACTATCCACTGTTTGAGCATTTGCAACAATGCGGTGAGGAAGATACTAAGCTTACATTTGAGAAAATTGAGGCAATGCTCAAAGACTCATTGCCTGCGTCCGCCTTTAGTAAAAAAAACTGGTGGAGCAATCGTGATAGTAACAGCGCCCTCCAGGCCAAAGCCTGGATCAGTGCTGGCTACCACATCGAAATTGTTGACCTGGCGCAACAAACAGTTACTTTTCGTAAATTCAAAGCAGTCTATAACATTCAGCAAAAAGAAGGGGCTGTTGTGTGGCAACAGGATGCCATTAAAGCCCTGCGTAAACACATGAGCCTGACCCAGGCCCAGTTTGCTCAAGAGCTAGGGGTGCGGCGACAAACCGTCAGCGAATGGGAAAATGGTGTTTATGATCCGGATCGTTCCACCACAAAATTCCTTGAACTAATCGCCAAACAGGCCGAGTTTCAAGCACCACCAACAGAATAATAATATTTTATTTGACTAATGACCGGTGGACGGTCAAAATAAATCTATGCGATCAAGCGTACTGTTAAGGCGACCTTGGCATGCTCCTGACGCAAAATCTCAACCCCTATTATTTCGGAGAATAAGCCTATGCTGACCGATCCCACCCAGGGTGCCACCGCACCCACAGTTCCTCCTGCTCCAGAGTTGTTGCCTGACCAGTTGCCTGAGCAACAGTTTGAAATTGTTCGTCATATGCTGTTTGGTACGCTGACGGGAGTGCAGCTGACGATCAAAGATCTGCACAACAAACACTATGCTGAACCTAATGATTGGAGTAAGCCTATTTCCACCGGACGGCCCAATGAGGTGATGGCCATCTTGACTAAGAAGGTGAGGGTGGTTTAAGTGAAAAAAGACAGTTCGGAGAGATAGAAGATCTGCGGCTAAATAATATATCCGATCAACCCGGTTTCGACTTCGCTCAACCTTCCAGCTTTGAGAGTTGAGCAGAGTCGAAACTCGATCTACGGGTATTTCATTTCGAGCCAGTCCTTAGCTGGGGAAGTGCGATATCGCACCTCCCCTCAGCCTAAAATCCCAACCAAAATCCTGCGAGATGCCATTCTCCGTAACAATGGCCATAATAGGGCCGTGGGTCTTGAGCGATATCGATGTCTGAGCCTGAAACCTCTGAAAAGCATAACTTTATTGATCGGCAGCTGGATCGACTGCTCAAGCTGCTCAATGAGCGTCTGTTTAAGCCGCTAGATCAGCTAACGATTTTGCTACGGCTGTTTCTGGTGATGGCCCTGTCGGTGTGGTTTGGGTTTACCGCCGTCAATCTGTGGCACTCCGTTAGCTTTAACATCATCCATCGTCCGATTTACCACGTCAGCTTTGCCGTGGGCGGCTCCGGTGGTGAAAGCTACATCCTGGGTAAAGCTATTAAACAGGTGGTGGAGGCCTATCACCCCAATATTCGCCTGGACCTGCTAGAAACCGTGGGCTCGGTGGATAACATTAACCGGTTAGACACCGGGGAGGCCGACCTGATCACGGTACAGTCTGACATTAATCCGGGGGCCAATGCCCAGGCTGTGGCCAGCCTGTATCGAGATCTGTTTCAGCTGATAGTGCAGGACCAAACTGACATTGAACAGTTTAGCGATCTAGCCGGACGACGGATTGGTGTACAAAGAGAGAGTGGTCAGTTTCTGTCGTTTTTAGAAGTGGCCAATCATTTTGATCTCAAAGCTGAGGACTTTGACTTTGTTGGGGTGGATGATGACGAAGCTGCGGTTGCCTTTGAAGCGGATCGGGTGGATGCAATTTTTCGGGTGAGAGCCCCAGGTAACTGGATTGTGCAGGATCTAGTGCAGTATCATCGGGGTCGTCTGTTGCCGATTGAACAGGTTTCGGCTATGCGGATCAAACATCCGGCCTTTAAGGCGGCTACCATTCCCCAGGGAACTTACCACGGCAGCGTTCCCATTGTGCCCCCCAAGGATATTCCCACCGTGGGGGTATACAAAATGCTGTATGCCAGTAAGCGTGCCAATAGGAGGGTGGTGCAGGCGATTGCCACTATTTTAAAGGAGCATCACCAGGAGATTTCCAATGCTATTTCACGGGATACGGTGGAGGTAAAACAGCTAGTAGCTAACATCGGTCGGCCCAGCAGCAGCTTTGGAATTCCCATACATCCAGGGGCGATTGCGGCCTATAAGCAACAGCCAAAATCATCGTTTGTAACTAAGAATTTTGATTTTCTGGCGTTGTTGTTATCTATTGTTGTGCCCATTGCCTCCTGGATTTGGGAGCTGCGATCGCGTGCTGAAAAGCGAGGCAAAAGCCTGTGCGAAAGCTACATCAGCGATGTGATCAAAGTGATGGATGACGACGATGATGATGCAGCTGAGCACACCCTGGAGGAACGACAGAAAAAGCTATATCTGATTTTTGACCGGGCCGCTAAACGGCTGGTGGACGAGGACATTTCCCAAGAAGCGTTTCGTACCTTTAATGAAGCCTATAAAACAGCCTGTGAGAAAATTGAGCGGGATATCAAGGCTCAGGCTGACCACCAGCAGTCCATCCAGCAGCATACGACGGCGCAGTACATCCAAGATGTGGTGGTGATTCATCAGGCGGATAGCCTGCCCCACCCGGAAAGCCTGCAGCAGATGGAGGAAGTGCTGCAGCGGGTGCTAGATGATTTGGCGTGCGATCGCATCTCCCAGGAATCATTTCGCACCTTTATGGACGTGTATAACACCACCAAAAAGTCTCTTCAGGAAAACAACCATCGGGGGGAGGCGGGTATTGATTTCCCGGAGACTACAGGAGAGAGTGCTGCCAGTTCTTCCCTGTCAACAGAATCCATTTTATGAGCGATTGACGATCGCTATTGGATAAATCCTTTACGTAAGTAGCTGCTGAGACCGTCCACCAGGGTGACGAGCACCAGCACCACAATTAGCAATGCTGATACCTGCTGATATTTCAAAATACGCAGAGCACTGATAATCTCCAAGCCAATCCCCCCTGCACCCACAGCTCCTAGCACCATAGAGGCTCGAAAGTTATATTCCCAGCGATAAAAGGTAACATCGGCCATCTGAGGAAAAACCTGGGGCAAAATGCTATGGACAATTACCTGGGGTTCTGTGGCTCCAACGGAACGGGCCGCTTCTACTGGGGCCTGGTCGCTGAGTTCGATGGCTTCAGCAAAGAATTTGCCCACCATGCCCACAGAATGTAGCCCCAGGGCCAATGTGCCTGGCAGTTTACCAAACCCCACCGCCGCCACTAGAATCATGCCTAAAATGAGTTCAGGAATGGCGCGGGTAATATTGAGCACCGCACGGGCCATGTGAAACACCATGGGATGAGGGGCTGTGTTTCTTGCTGCTAGTAAGCACAGCGGCAGTGAGAGAGCAACGGCCATTGCTGTGCCAGCAACGCTCATGGCCAGGGTATCCAGGATCGGCTCAAGCCACTGGGGGAAGCGACTAAAATCAGGGGGGAGCATCTCCCCTAGCAGATTAACAATGGCGGGAACTCCTTCCACCATTCGTTCTATATTAAACAGACCCACTGTTATACAGCTGACAAGGATAAAGACCAACAGCAGCAGCGTTCGGCTAATCTGTTGTCTCCACTGACGCCGAGACTGTTTGAGAATACTGTCGAATAAAGCGGATTGCGGGGAGAGGGAATACCGGTCTCCCCTTGAGTGACTGCCCATAAAAAAATCTGTCGTAGGATTTTTTATCGCTAGCGCCTCTACTGGACAAACTCTCCCAGGTCTAGCTCTAAAATCTCGCCTGCTTTACGAATACCGTCGTAGTCGCTGTCTTCCATGGCGGCAAAGCCGTCTGCTTTGAAGGGGCCTAGCACCGCCTCGTTTTCTAAACTTAGAAATGCCGTGCGAATCTCTTCTTTTAATTCTGGATCTAAGTCAGACCGCATGGTCCAGGGATACTGCGGAATGGGATCTGACTCGGCAACGATCGCAACTTTGTCGGGATCGATGGTTCCTTTTTCGATTAAAGATTCAAAAATGGGACGGCTGAGTCCGCCAGCTTCGGCATTACCATTTTGAACAGCCAGAGCAACGGCATCGTGGGCACCTAGAAAAACGGCCTCGTAATGTTCTCCTGATTTTAGGTTTTGATTGGCTAGGGTAAGTTCAGGGAAAAGACGGCTGGAGGTGGATGCCGGAT
>NZ_JADEXP010000654.1 GCF_015207065.1 Leptolyngbya cf. ectocarpi LEGE 11479
TTCTAAGATTGCGTGGCCGTCCATATCGTCCAAGCATCCATTAGCAACAAAAAGACCGTCATCACCAACAAAAACAGATACATCCAGGGCTGAGCCAACGGTGTTACATCCTGGGTATCAATACCGGTCTTAGCCTCCACCGTTCGCACCAGCCGCGCAAACCCCACAACTCGCATGGGCAACAAATAGGCTCGGTCTGCCGCCTCAGTAATAAAGTAGTAAACCGTGCCATTTTGCCCCGTCGAGCGGGGCTTAAGCGCCTTAATGTCTGACCACGGTAAAAACCACCCTCGCCACGGTAGCGGTGACACCATGGCAATGCCCTCATCAGAGGTGTGCACCTGTTCACTTAATCCGGCCCCTAGAAAAACTGCCCCCAGCAGCGCCAAAACCACCAGAACGCTGGGCCTGACCGGGGCATCCGCAGCCTGAGCTAAAAACGGCAGTGGTAACAGCAGCGCTCCATAGAAACTCAGTAACGTGACTTTGATCAGCGGTGAAATCCGAAATCGATCCAACGCGTTATTCGAGCTAACCAACGCCATAAAGAAAAATGAGAAAAGCCAGGAATTTTGAGCGTAACATTCCTTCAAAGAGTCTGGCTGTTAAAAAAGGATGCCAAAAAGATTAAGGCAGATACTGCTGCACCACAGTCCAACCGCTGTAGCTCACCGCTGCAAACGCCACAAAGAGTACGCCATTAATGGCAACGTGCAACGAGCGCGCCCAGGGTCGAACCGAAATCTGAGACGCTGCGGCTACCGAGGCCAGCACCAGACTCACCACTGACAACCCAGCCCCCAGATGCCAAGAGTGCCCCAGACTACCGTGCTCGCCTAAGGTGCCAATGATGCCAACGCTCAAAAGTAACAGCACTAGCGCCACGAGCAATCCCCCAAGGACGATGTGTATCACCCTCAGCCATCCTGGTGCAGGGGTTTGACGGGAACGTCCATACCAAACAGCTCCCCCCGTTACTAACAAACATGTATAAACCGTGAGCGATAGCCCCATGG
>NZ_JADEXP010000222.1 GCF_015207065.1 Leptolyngbya cf. ectocarpi LEGE 11479
GTGCAGCACTCCCCAGGCTCCCCAGGACCATGGCAGCTAGTAGATAAACGGCAAGCTCATTAGCCATGGGCGATTTCATCACAGATCTGCTGAAAAGCGGTCGCTGGATCGGCGGCCTGGGTGATGGGACGACCAATAACAAGATAGCTAGCTCCAGCGGCAATCGCCTGGGCTGGTGTCATCGCTCGCTGCTGGTCGCCTTTGGCAGAACCTGCGGGTCTCACGCCGGGACATACGAGCAAAAACTCATCGCCGCACACCCGGCGGAGGTCAGCTGCTTCCTGGGGTGAGCAGACAATGCCGCTAAGACCGCTATCCTGGGCTAGGAGGGCCATTTGCAGAGCGTAGTCCGTGAGTTCCAACGATACTTTGAGTTCAAAGGCCAGGTTGCGAGGGTTGATGCTGGTCAGCAGGGTAACTGCGATTAGATTGGGGGGTTGACAGCCAGCTGCTGCCGCACCTTCTAGGGCAGCGGCTTGAGCGGCTTTGAGGGCGGCTTTGCCCGCCGGGGCATGAACGGTGAGGAGATCGACGCCGTAGCGACCGGCGGCCCGACAGGCTCCGGCCATGGTATTGGGGATATCGTGAAATTTGAGATCTAGAAAAATACGTTTTTGACGCTGTTTAAGGTGCTCTAGGATGGTGGGTCCGGCACTGACAAATAGCTCTAGACCGACTTTCCAAAAGGTGACGTCGGGGAGTGTGTCGAGGAGTGCGATCGCATCCTCCACCGTCGGCACATCCAACGGCACAATAATCCTCTCAGCGGCTGACTGCTTGGTTAATCCCATCACGCCACCAGCCTCGCAAACTTTTTCTTACCCACCTGAATCACCTTACCCACTAGCTCATCAGGATCTGTAAACTCCACATTGGGGTCGCTCACTTTCTCTCCATCTAATTTCACCGCGCCGCCCTTAATTTGACGGCGAGCATCGCTGCTGCTGCTACAGAGCGGCGTTGCCCCTAGCAAGTAAAAGATTTTTGCTGGAAAATTCACGGCTGATAGCGAAAATTCTGGCACCGCCTCAGCTTCTCCTGAGCCCCCTTGCACTAGATTAATGGCATCTTTTTGTGCCTGCTGAGCCGCATCCTCTCCATGAAACTGGGCGGTAATATCCAGAGCCAGCTGTTTTTGGGCGTCCCGAGGGTTCTCTGGCAAGCTGTCCAACGACCGTTTGGTCAACAGTTCAAAATAATCTGAGATCAGCGCGTCGGGTACTTTTTCCAGTTTGGAATACATCGACAGCGGATCTTCCTGCAGACCCACATAGTTACCCAGCGATTTAGACATTTTTTGATGGCCATCGGTGCCCAATACTAACGGCAGCATCATGCCAAACTGAGGGGTGAGTCCAAAGTGACGCTGCAAATCTCGCCCCACCGCCACGTTAAATTTTTGGTCAGTACCCCCTAACTCCACATCTGCCTGGAGCGCTACCGAATCAAACCCCTGCATCAAGGGATATAGAAACTCATGGAGATAAACCGGATTGCCCTGCTCGTAGCGTTTAGCAAAGCCCTCTTTTGCCAACATTTGTCCCACAGTCATGGTGCCCAGCAGCTCCAAGATTTTGCTTAGATCCAGCTCCGAAAGCCATTCTGAGTTGTATCGAATTTCTAAGCGACCAGCGGTGTCAAAATCTAGGATAGGCCGCACCTGTTCAATGTAGGTTTCCGCATTGGCTCTAACCTGGTCCTCGGTCAGCTGTTTGCGCACCTCAGATTTTCCCGTGGGGTCACCAATCCGAGCGGTAAAATCCCCAATCAACAAAACTGCCGTGTGGCCCGCATCTTGAAATGCCCGTAGTTTCCGCACCGGAATACTATGCCCCAAATGAATCTCTGAGCCGGTCGGATCAATCCCCAATTTAATCCGGAGGGGACGATCTGTCTGCTGTAACCTTGCCAACAGGTTTTCATTAGGGTCGTTTGAGTCCGGCTGATGGGGAAACACTTCGGTGACGCCGCGATAAATCCCTTGAAACTGCTCAGGGATAGCCGACATTGCAAACTCAGAGGCCTCGGTCATGGTGTGGTGGTGAATGGTGTAGTGATGATCAATAGAAATACAGAATCAGGGCTCGACGATAAAACTCCGTGGAATAGCCTAAGTTTTTATTTTTGTCTGGACATTTGACCAGAATCCACTATAGTGGCGGATAACTCATTTCCCAAACAGGGACGGCCAGCGAGTGCCCATCATAATCTAGCGTCTTTATTATGGCCGTAGCTCTTATAATTTATGGCCTGCCGTGTATTTCCGTAAGGATGTAGCGTATCTGTGGCATTTAATACGATTCGTCAAACTCGAGTTCCTTTCCAGATAGCTGGTGAACCTAAAGTCCTTAAGCACATTCAGGATGTGCTGCAGATTAGCGGCGCTACCCTGCTGACAGCGACGATGCTGTGCAGTGCGATCGCAGCAGGGGGGTTAGTGGGCTTAGCCATCAGCTTTCGCAATTTACCGGATGTGCGGGCGCTGCGTAACTATATCCCCACCGAAACCAGCTACATCTATGACATGGATGGCAATCTTCTAGATAGTCTGCACGATGAGGCTAACCGAGAAGTTGTCGATCTCAATGAAATTTCTCCCCACCTGAAGCGGGCGGTATTGGCCGTTGAAGATAGTAACTTTTATAGCCACAGTGGAATTAACCCAGTGGGTATTGGCCGAGCCTTTTTAGCCAATGTTCAGGCCGGTGGAACTACCCAGGGGGGGTCCACCATCACGATGCAGCTAATCAAAAACCTGTTTTTGAGCCCGCAGCAGGCCATTAGCCGTAAAATTGCTGAAGTTGTTCTATCCCTGCGCCTAGAGCAGATTTTCGAGAAAGATGAAATCCTCGAAATGTATCTCAATCAGGTGTATTGGGGTCACAACACCTACGGTGTAGAAACTGCCGCCCAGAGCTACTTTAATAAGGCATCCAAAGACCTAACCCTGGCTGAAGCGTCCCTAATGGCAGGGTTAATTAAAGCCCCTGAAGGCCTGAGTCCATTTGTAGACTATCAGGCGGCCAAACAGGAGCAAGCCCTCGTGCTAAATCGCATGGCAAAACTGCGATGGATTACCCCAGCGGAAGCAGAAGCTGCCAAAAAACAGCCGTTACGCCTGGGCAAGGTTACCTCTTTTGGGTCTAGTAAAGCTCCCTATGTAACCGAAGCTGTTGTGCAAGAGCTGCAGGAACAATTTGGGCAAGAGGCCGTAGTTAAGGGAGGGATGCGGGTCCAGACCACAATTGACTTTAAGCTACAAAACCTCGCTAAAAAAACGGTCAAACAGGCCTATGTAAATCGGTTTGGCAGTGGTGCCCTAGCGGATCAAATAGCACTGGTGGCCGTCGATCCACGTACCCACTATGTAAAGGCCATTGTGGGCGGCGTAGACCATGAAAGCAGCCAGTTTAACCGAGCTGTACAGTCTCGTCGTCAGCCGGGGTCATCCTTCAAGCCGTTTGTTTATTACTCAGCTTTTGCATCAGGTCGCTATACCCCTGACAGCATTGTGAGCGATAGCCCCGTCACCTATCCCGACGGCTCTGGCTACTATTCGCCCAAGAACTACGGCGGTTCCTTTATGGGTAGCCTGCCTATCCGCCGAGCCTTAGAACTCTCCCGTAATATTCCAGCGGTCAAACTGGGTCAGTCGGTGGGGATTGAGCGCGTGATTGATGTGGCTCGTACCCTGGGAATCGAAAGCCCAATGGATCCAGTCATTTCTTTGCCGCTGGGCGCTGTGGATCTCACGCCTATGGAAATGGCGGGTGCCTACGCCACATTTGCTAATAACGGCTGGCACTCTGACCCTACACTGATTGCCCAGGTGACTGACAGTGATGGCAATGTGCTGCTGGACAATACGCCTAAGCCCCAGCTGGTGCTGGACCCTTGGGCAACAGCCGCCCTCACCGATGTTTTGCGGGGAGTCATTGAACGGGGAACGGCCACCAATGCTCGTATCGGTCGACCCGCTGCTGGCAAAACCGGCACAACTGACTCGCAGCGGGATGGGTGGTTTGTCGGCTATGTTCCCCAGCTAGCAGTGGCTGTGTGGATCGGGAATGATGACTATACTCCCATGGGCCGAGGAGCGACGGGAGGAGGCTACGCAGCCCCCATCTGGCGTGATTACATGGTGCAAGCCCTGCGCAATGATCCGGTGCAAAACTTCCGTCATCCATCGGAGTTTATTCGTCCTTAGTCTTCTTTAATATCGGCTTTCATGCGGTCTAGGGTTACCTGCATCTGCTCAAACATTTTTTGAGGGGTCATGCCAAACTGGCCCAGATGGGTTTTGAGCTGCTCCATGGTGAGCTGGGCAGTAAAATCTTCAGACAGCTCAAATCGCTTCATAAATACACGATACCGGTCCATAATGCTCTCCATCTGTTCGATGTATAGCTTTTTGCCATCCCGGTCAAATTTGCCGTAGCTACTACCGAGCTGCATGAGGGCCTGATAATCCTGAAAGAGTTTCGTGGCTTCTTGCTGCACGATTTCTGAATCAAAAAAACTCATACATATACTCCCAGGGACTTGACTTCGTTGGCTATGCGCTATCGATGGGCGACTAAGCCGGCTACTCTTTCAGAGTAAAAGCTGATCAGAGCATACGCAAAGGTGAGATATCCCTACCTGCAGCTATCGGCCCAGTATTCGTTTAAACCACGGTTGTTCTGGGGCAACTTTAGTCTCTGATTGAGAGACTTGGGTTTCAGCTTTACGTTTCTCGGCGACGCGTTTTTCTAGAATCTGACTATATTTTAAGGCGATTGAATGATTCGGACTCAGTTCTAACACTCGTTTGAGATGGGCACGAGCCATCCCATAGGACTTTTTCATTAGGTAGGCTTGCCCCAACATTGAATGGAGTTCAACGCTGTTGGGGGTAATTTTAAGGGCTTCCCTGAGTTCTTGAATGGCTAAGTCGTAATTGCGCTGGCTTAAATACGTACGAGCCCGAATACCATACTTTTCAGCGTAGTTGATGACAGGCGGTTCGGGGGGAGCCGCTGTCTCATCTGAGTCCGCATCCTCGTCTGCCGGTTTTTGAGATGCATCGACGGGTACTAGCCCAGTCCGCTTAGACCGAATGGGCTGACTGATCTTACGGTGCAAAAACGCCAAATTTAGCTGGCTTAGCCCAGATAAAACAGCTGCAAACTCCTCGGTAGATTCAAACTGATTGAGGGTTAATTGATTGACAGTATTTTCATAAAAGACTTCAACTTCAGCTTCAGGAATGCGCAACAGCTGCTGTGCGCTCTCGAAAGAGGGGGTGAGTTTGCCCTGACGATCTAATTGTCTAACCCGAAACCGCATATTGGCCAAGGCTTCAGAGCGGCTTCTCTCTTGCTTAAGCCGCTGATAGGCAGGGTTAATCACCTTAGCAATGAGCTGCTCAGATATTTGACTAATCGGGGCACTGCTACCAGCTTGAACATCAGGATGAAGGAGCTTTGCTATCTGACGATAGCGCTTCAGGATGCGGCGGTCTTCAGCGTTTAGAGACAGACCTAGGGCAGCGTAGGGGTCTTTCTCAGCTACTGTGATCCATTCATCTTGAAATGACTTGGCGTTGGTCATGCAATGGCTGGCTCAGAATTGGCTCACGTAAAATTCATCAACAAGATGAGCGGGGTAGATTCCGGCTATCGTTGTGTGAAATTATGAGTTGGAGTGTTAAAACGCACCGGACGATTCAAGGCTTAATTTTAGCTCTAGATTTTATGAGCATTGAACTGACCCCCAAGGAATTGTATGGCTGATGCTTCCAAAATGGCAAAATGCATTTGGCTCAGTTGGCTAATCGTTCACCACACTTCTAGAGTTTAGATCCCCCAGCAAAACTATTTTCCCTGGTTGAATCTACGAGTCACGTGTTGGCTATATGCATGGTCCGCCCACATATATCAAATTCTAACGATATTCATAAAGAACAGGATATTAGCCAGATCGCGTAATCAGGGGGTTCGGTATGATGTATCTCAAAATTAGGTTCTAGGACGGCTTATGTATGAGCCTCAGACTGATCATAAAAAGAATAGAAAGATTGCAGCCGCACTAGCAATTATGGGGGCGCTACAGCCCACCCCCGTTCCTGTGGCAGGCATCCACAAGTTTTATACGGGGCAATATGGCTGGGGTTTGGTTTATCTGCTTTTGGGGGGTACCCAGGTGCCCCGGATTGCCAGTGCGGCTGAAGGGGTGTGGTATCTCATGGAACCCCACTTACAAAAACTTTGGGGGCACCTGGCAGCACCGGTAGGGGCAACGTCGGGTGCTGCTGGCTCTATGGTTGGAGAGACGGTAGACGCCGTGGCCAGTAGTCTGCGCGAAATTGAGCAGCTGCGCCAGGAGGGACTGCTATCAGAATATGAGTTTGAGCAAAAACGACGCAGTTTATTAGAGCAAATACCGTAATGGCAAGACCCGGGCCAATCTGGCGGCTGATGATGAAGCAGGCATTGCGCGGCTTGGATGTCCTTGAGGCGCGGCTGAATCCCCTCAAGAAAACGCTGGCCCAGGACAGTTACTATCGATTCCGGTCGGCTGATGAGGTGCAATTGGGGGTGAAATCAGGTGTCCGCATTGATGCCAATCGAGCAACTATTGATGATTGGTTAAGGTTGCCAGGTATTTCGATCCATCAAGCGAGGGCGTTGGTAGAGCTGAGTCACTCGGGAATTTCCCTCACCTGTTGGGAGGATGTGGCAGTAGTCACAGGGATTGGCCTACATCACTTGCAGGCATTTGGTGAGATGGTGCAGTTTTATTACTATGACCCGGAGAGTGCGGTTACTCCCAGGCAGCTAAATGTGAATCAAGCCAGCGTGGAAGAATTGACTGTTCTTGTTGATCGATCACTAGCTGAGCGCTTGGTTTACTATCGCCAGCGATGGGGGCCTTACCAGGGCTGGCTAGACCTCAAGCACCGACTGCAGCTGCCTCCTGATGTGGTAACAAAGTTGTTACACTATCTGCGCTTTTAGCCGTTGCTGATGTAACTGGTGATGGGTATACCAATTTTTAGTGATGATACTCACACCAATCCTTTAAAGGGCAACGTTTACTAAAGATATCTACAAGTTCTAGGGGAATCTCCCGGGTGGCCCATAGGATTTAGTAGCTTGAGATAAGTACAGAGTCGGGACCATGTGGGTAACAAAAAAGGCCAGTGAGACTATTAATCGAGGCATCACCGCTGTTGCTATGACCGTAGCGATCGCAACTATCTATGCGGGCATGGTCGCTGAAGGCCAGGTGAGCCGTGGTGATGTGTTACCCCATCAGATCCAAACAGCCTTTAAGACGCCTGCCCTGAAAAAGGTGCCGGCTTCTCAAACGCTTCAGACGACTCAGGACGCCCAAGAGAGTTTGGCTACGCTGGTGGTGGGTACCCAGGGCAATCGTTACGACTATCAATAAACAGTTTCTCGTAAATATTTATTGCAGTTGATTTAGTTAGGGGCCTGATTTTTAGCGTCCAATATAGCTGGGTCCCTTGATATCCCATAAGATGAGGCCATGACTAATTCTCTTCTTACGGATGCCAGTCGTCGGCTGGATCGGGCTCTCAAGTATGTCACCATTTCTGACGATGCGGCGGAGCGGCTAAAAGCGCCCAAGGCCAGTCTCAAGGTATCTATTCCTGTGCGCATGGACGATGGGTCTTTACGCGTTTTTGAAGGGTATCGTGTACATTTTGACGATACCCGTGGCCCCACGAAGGGTGGCATTCGGTTTCACCCCCAGGTGAGCTTGGATGAAGTGCAGTCCCTGGCCTTTTGGATGACGTTTAAGTGTGCGGCTCTAAACCTACCCTTTGGCGGGGCCAAGGGCGGCATCACCCTCAATCCAAAACAACTTTCTAAAGCAGAATTGGAGCGATTGAGCCGGGGCTATATTGATGCGATCGCAAACTTCATTGGCCCAGATACCGACATTCCGGCCCCTGACGTCTATACCAACCCGATGATTATGGGCTGGATGATGGACCAGTACAGCATCATCCGACAGCAGCGCAGTCCGGCAGTGATTACCGGCAAACCTGTGGCCCTGGGGGGCAGTGTGGGCCGCGCCACCGCTACCGGCACCGGAGCCTTTTATGTCCTAGAAGCGATGATGGCCCAGCTGCCCAACGGGCAGTCCCCCAAAACAGTCGCCATACAAGGCTTTGGCAACGCTGGCAGCGTCGTAGCCCGCCATCTATTTGATGCGGGCTATACCGTGGTGGCGGTGAGTGATTCTCGCGGGGGCATCTACACCCCGACGGGGCTAGATATTCCTAGCATTCAAAAATTCAAGGCAGAAACCCGAGCGGTACAGGCGGTGTACTGTGACGACAGCGTCTGCAGCCTAGTGGAGCACGAGGTGATTACTAACGAACAGCTGCTGGGTCTAGACGTGGATATTTTGATTCCAGCGGCGTTGGAAAATCAGATTACGGCGGCCAATGCCGACACAATTCGGGCTCGCTATATTTTTGAAGTGGCTAACGGCCCCATCAGCGCCGATGCTGACGATATTTTAGAGGCCAACGGCATCACCGTCTTTCCAGATATTTTAGTCAATGCCGGCGGGGTGACGGTGAGCTACTTTGAATGGGTGCAAAACCGTAGCGGTCTCTACTGGTCTCTAGACGAGGTCAATCAGCGTCTCAAACAACAGATGGTGGCCGCCGCTGAGACCATCTGGCACATTGCCCAAACCCACCACACCGCCGTACGCACGGCGGCCTATGTCCATGCCCTCAATAGTTTAGGAGCGGCTATGGATGCACGGGGGACTCGGGCAGATTACGTGGGACTGTAGAGGCGTTCCATGGAACGCCTCTACGTAGGAACGCCTCTACAGATGGAATAAAGAAGGGGTAGAATTGCAGGGCACATTAACCGGGCCGAGGATGACCAATAAAAAGACACCATCTGCTGAGGCCGCCGGGGGCACTTCTAGCGGCACTCCTGGAACATCGATTCAAACCCTGGTGAAAGCTAATGCCAAACTGGTGGCGATTGCGATCGCAATTGCTGTGGTCATCCGGTTATTTGTGGCAGAGCCTCGGTTTATTCCCTCGAACTCGATGGACCCTACCTTGCATATTGGCGATCGGCTCCTGATTGAAAAAATCTCCTATCGGTTTCACCCCCCCCACCACGGGGACATTGTCGTGTTTGAGCCCCCGCCTCAGCTCCAGGCCGTTGGCTATCGACCCGAACAGGCGTTTATCAAACGGGTGATGGGCCTACCGGGAGATATCCTGACGGTGCATCAAGGGCAGCTCTACCGTAACGACCAGCCCCTAAACGAACCCTATATTCTGGCGTCCCCCGCCTATGAAATGACCCCGGTAACGGTGCCCAACAACAGCTTGTTTGTGATGGGAGACAACCGTAACGACAGCAACGATAGCCATATCTGGGGCTTTTTACCCGTGGACAATGTGATTGGTCACGCCACCCTACGATTTTGGCCGCCCGCTAGCTGGGGCAGCGTGTAGGCGCATAAAGATTAGATAGTGGGTTTGAATCTTAGCCGGATTCTCAGCTCGATTTAAGATTAGTTTTTTAACGGCGGAATACCGAACCTTTTTCCCCCGGAAGCTTTGCTAGGCTAATCGAAAGGTATTTGACGTGAGATCGCAATAAGGAGCTTGGTTATGGCAGCAACTGACTTCAAAGATTATTACCAGATTCTCGGGGTCAGTAAATCTGCAAGCACCGACGATATTAAACGGGCGTTTCGTAAACTGGCCCGCAAATATCACCCAGACGTTAACCCCGGCGATCAGGTTGCTGAGGCCAAATTTAAAGAAATCAACGAAGCCAACGAAATTCTGTCGGATCCAGAAAAGCGGCGAAAATATGACCAGTTTGGCCGCTACTGGCAGCAGGGAGGTCGAAGTGCTGGCGCCGGCGCCGCCCCTGGAGATTTTGGTGGCTTTGACTTTAGCAACTATGGCAGTTTTAATGAACTCCTCAACGAACTACTGGGGGGGTTAGGCGGGGGCTTTCCCGGCGGAGCCCGCACCAGCTATCGTCAACCCACGGGTTCCCCCGGCTTTGGGTTTGATACCGGCGGTGGCAACAGCGCCCAGTTTGATCAAGAAGCCAGCATTACCCTGGCAATGGCCGATGCGTTTAACGGTGCTCAAAAGAAGTTTCGTATCGGTGGAGATGCCCTCACCGTCAAAATTCCAGCTGGGGTAAAGCCCGGTAGCAAAATTCGTTTGCGGGGTAAGGGACAAATGAATCCCTACACCCAACAGCGAGGCGATATTTATCTGACGGTCGAGGTTCAACCCCACAAATTCTTTCAATTTGATGGCGATGGCAACCTAACCTGTGAGGTGTCGATCTCTCCTGATGAGGCAGTACTCGGGGCCAAGATTGATGTGCCCACTCCCGATGGCAGTGTCTCTGTCAACATTCCAGCCGGAATTCGCTCGGGACAAACCCTGCGACTACGGGGTAAGGGATGGCCCAAGCCCAAAGGGAGCCGTACCGATCAGTTGGTAAAAGTACTGATCAAAGCCCCCAAAAACGTAACTGATAAAGAGCGAGCCTTGTACGAACAGCTACGCACCCTACGCAGCTACAACCCCCGTCAAGAGCTGCAGAATATTACGCTGTAGGTGGTTGTTACCGGGCTTCGACTCCGCTCAGCCCTCTACATATA
>NZ_JADEXP010000223.1 GCF_015207065.1 Leptolyngbya cf. ectocarpi LEGE 11479
TTGAATACCTTAAAAATATGGGGGTTGCTAGTACCCTTACCATGCCTCTACTGGATGAGCAGGGGCTATGGGGTCTAATTGCCTGTCACCATGGTCGACCCACCGACATATCAGTCGAAACTCGTGATAGCCTCAGCCTCTTATCAAAGGTGGCCTCGCTCAACCTATTCCGACAAAAACAGTTAGAAAACAGCTACTACCGCAACAAAAGCAGACAGTTTCTGACAACACTGCGGGCAGCTAAAAAGCAGAATGAGGCGTCCCTACAGCAGGTGTTTGTCCAAAATTCTAATCTGCTACTTGAGATATTTAAGGCTGATGGGCTAGCCTTAATTTTTGATCAAGATATTACGCTCACAGGCAACACCCCCTCTGAGGCCGATATCCCAGATTTAATCCACTGGCTGCGAAAGCGTCCTAGCCCGATATTTTCAACCTGTGCTTTATCAAAAGACTATCGGGGTGCCCTGCCCGCTGGACTATTGAGCGTTACGTCAGGGCGATCCCAGTCGGTCTCCTACGGCATCCTGCTGTTTCGCCCTGAGCAGTTAAGAACCGTTTCGTGGGCTGGTCGATTTAGCGACACGACTAAAATAAACCCGACAGGAGACTTAGAGCTATGTCCACGTAAATCATTCGAGCTGTGGAAAGAGGAGTTAAAAGGACAGGCGTTACCCTGGTCATCCCATGAGCTAACAACGGCCTTAGATTTACACAGCATTTTGATAATGGCGGCGCTCGATCATTCTGAAGCGGTGCTTCGAGCTAAAAGCGAGTTCTTGGCCAACATGAGTCATGAAATTCGCACCCCCATGAATGCCATGATTGGCATGACTGAGCTTCTGAACGAAACGAGTCTAGATGCCTATCAGAAGAAAATCGTTTCAGTCATTCGGACGGGCAGCGATACACTTTTAACCGTTATCAACGATATTCTTGATTTTTCTAAAATTGAATCTAAAAAACTGATTTTAGAATTGGATCGGCTTGACCTATATCAATGTGTTGAAGATGTGGTGGCACTGTTCACAAATCAGGCGACAGAGAAAGGTCTAACGTTGAAAAGTCGGGTTGAACTGGCCCATCATCCTAAATTCTTTAAAGGAGATGCGGTCCGGTTACGCCAAATCTTAGCCAATCTAATTAGCAACAGCATAAAATTTACGGAACGCGGTGAAATAGACATTTATGCCGAAGTTCATCCCACAGACTCATCCCTAAATACAAAAGAGAGTGCCCGTCAGTACAGCATTGAATTTAGGGTTGAGGATACCGGTATTGGGATTGCCCCAGATAAAATTCAGCATCTTTTTCAGCCCTTTTCCCAGGCAGATGCTTCAATTACTCGAAAGTACGGTGGTACAGGGCTGGGGCTGGCCATCAACAAACAGCTGATCGAAATGATGGGCGGCACCATATGGGTCGAGAGCGCGGTCAATCAAGGAACAATATTTGACTTTTCTATCAGACTTGAAGCCGACGAGTTATTAGGTTCAAATAGTCCCCATAAACAAAAAAATTTGTCTTTTAGCGACTGCCTTGACCAGCCTCCCGCAAGATATTCAACAAAGCTCGAAACTGTTTCATCAGTCCCTCTGCGCATCTTACTAGCCGAAGATATTGCCCTTAATCAAGTTGTGGCGCTACAGATGCTGAAGTCCTGTGGTTATGATGCCGATATTGTTAATAACGGCAAAGAGGTGATTGACGCCCTTCAGCATCAGTCCTATGACTTAGTTCTAATGGATATACAAATGCCAGAGATGGATGGCTTGGTTGCGACGCAGACTATCCGTTTATCTCTCAATATTGTCCAGCCTTACATCGTTGCCATGACGGCAAACGCGATGCAGGGAGTGCGGGAAACGTATCTCGCTGCGGGAATGGATGACTACATTAGTAAACCGATCCATAAGCGTGATTTAAAGGCAGCCATCCAAAAATGTCAGTCCTTGAGACCTGCTGCCGTCGCCGCAGAACCTGCGGTACTATCGTCTGCTGAAAATTTGGATGCACTGCCTACTTTAGACTCTCAGGTCTTAGAAGGTATGGGTGGCAACCATTTATTCTTAAAGGAAATATGCGACACATTTCTAGAAGACGCACCTCGACGGATATATGCAATTCAGTCGGCTATTGAACAAAAAGATCCGCTGGCTTTAAGCCAAACCGTTCATGCGCTGAAGTCGCTTAGTCGCGGTATCGGTGCCATGAATCTTGCTCAAATCTGTCAGACTATGGAAAGCCTAGTAAGCAGCCAAAGTATCGAGCCCACCGTATCGATGCTGTCTCAAATTACCCACGAATATAAAAATGTTACAGCCGCTGTTCAACGCTACAAAACCTCGCTCTGATTAGCGGGTGCTTAAAAATCTATTGAGCGCTTGCTCGCTTACGTTCTAAGATTAGGTGCTGTGCTAGCCCGTGGCTTCAAATCTTTTGGCGAGAATAGTCAAATTAAATATCAAATAGCCCACCGTGCTAGAAGACTCTAATTTAGCCTGCTGTAGCCAGGTGCTTATAGACTCCGACAGCGGCTGGGCTATCTGGTTTTGATAGTTCTTTTGTAGCGCTGCCAGAACGCGATCTCCTAGAATATCGTCAGTTCCCGGTCGGACAATACAGTGAGTCTTTAACAGCTCAAAGTCCTGAGTTGAATGCGCCTGGAGAATCTCTTGTGCGATCGCAGCTGCTAGCTCATTAATAAAAAAGGTCATTATCATCGGCTGCAGGCTAAACGAAGGTTGGTCCGCAAGAAAATGCTGGGTCACCAAAGAACGCTGTACTAGCGTTGACAGTGACGTCATGGTTGTAGCTGGATCAGGACTCAGTAGATGGGTTTGTAGCCGACATAGGGAAATCGGTTCTTGCCAAATTGCTAGCCAAAAGAGAATCGTTTTTTCTAGCGGCTCAAGGGCCTTAAACTGTTGCTGAAAGAGTAGGCGAATTGGATCTGGCAGAATAATGGTTTCCTGGTCTAAAAAAGGCGCTATTTGACCATTAAAGACAGTTTTGATCGTCGAGGCTACTAGCTTTAGGGCCAGGGGATTATGGCCATAGAGCCGAGCCAGCGTTTTGAGCTGAGAGAGCTGCCCCCTACAGCCACAAGTCCGCAGCAGCTTAACAGCGGCATCAGGTGAAAAACCAGAGAGAGAGATTTGCTGAGACCGATTTAATGTTTGAAATTGAGTCGGTAAGGGCTGACGGCTAATGACTAATAAGCAGCTGCGATGTCGAGAACGGCTGATGCGGTAGAGAAAATCTAAGTGGATGTGGCTCTCGATAGCATCTAAGATAATTAGTCTGCGATGCTGCATTGTTTTGAGCAGCTGTTTTACGCCTTGCTCAACGGTTTCGCTAGGAGTCTCTAGTACATCTGTCAGCAGTGTTTCAAGGGGCACATTGCTTGAGCGCCAAATAATCTGTTCAAATTCGGTCTGTTGCTGTTCAGCTAGGACTATTGCCAGGGTGGTTTTACCTGTACCCCCCAGACCACTAATAGTGATCAGCTTGGCTGTGTTCACCCAGGTCTGCAGCTGTTGTAGCTCTTGCTCACGGCCATAAAATTGCTCAATATCAGGAGCCTCTCCCCAATCGATCAAACAGGGGAACGATAAGCTTTCCTCATTTCTGGGCTCAAGAGCTAATTCGGCAATCTCTTGCCAGTTGCTCAGACCAACAGCCTGACAAATGGCGATAAACGCGTCCTGTTGGATACGCTCACCGCGCCAAAAGCGTCTCAGAGTAGCTCTGGAGGTGTGGGCATCTTGCCACCAGCAGGCGGTGCTGGTTTTAGTCCAGCCCAGGCGTTGACGGGCTTGATTTGCGATCGCAAGCCCTTTTTCCGAAGCCCTTACAGACTGCCCCATTGTGCCTACCTATACCCAAAACCGTCTGTCCATGAGTTACTAAGCCCATAACTGGTCTGAGTATAGCGCTAGTCTTAATCATTCAGGTAGGTTGAACCTATTACCTCGATTAGCTCAAAGACGACAAAACCTCGATGAAAGCGACAATTTCTCAACTTTCCCAAATCCAGCTGTTTGCAGCCCTCAGCCCCGACGATCTAGAACAACTCCAGCCCCATACCCAGATCCAGCAATATCAGCGTGAGGAAATCGTTTTACATGAAGGGGATCCACTGCCAATGGCGTTACACGTTCTAGTCAGTGGGGTACTGCAAGTCCAGAAAAGTGCCGCCACTGGGAAGGAAACAATTCTGCGCACCCTCAGGGATGGCGACATTTTTGCGGCTCCGGCTCTGTTTGGGGATGCCCAGGCTCCTGCCACCGTCATCGCGATGGCAGATTGTCAGGTTTTGACGCTCTCTCAAACTACTCTCCTCAATACAATTCAGCAAACGCCAGAAGTGGCACTACGATTATTGGTGGTGTTTAATCAGCGATTGCAACAATTACACACCGTGGTGCATGGCTTGGTCTCAGAACGGGCGGTGGTGCGATTGGCCCAATTGATTCAGTATTCCGCCTGGCAATATGGCACAGACATCATCGATGCTGGAGAGCAACTACGGATTAAACTGCCCTATTACCAAATGGCTCGCAGCATTGGCATTACCTACGAAGAATGTGCTCGCTTGATGAAAAAGCTAGACGCCATTGTAAAATATGGTCGTGGGGGCAAGATTGTCATTCTCAATTCGGAAGGTCTTGAGACAATCGCTGCGGGTGAAGTTAACCTCGCTTAGAAACAAGGTTAGGATTCGCACTAGGATCTGCTGCTGAAACATGACCGAACACAGCATGGCTGGATATCACAAAGACTCAGAAATAGCCCCGACTCTACCCCAATCGCTTCCTATATTAGGGATGTAACGGATTTAATTGTATAGCCCATATTTTTCAACACTTTAGATCGCTTTAGGTGTAAGATAAAATTACTACAAGTTGCAAAGTTACAAAGAGGTGTTGGGCCTCCAAGGCCTAGCGCCATTTTTTACATAAGAGCTAGTTAAATCCAAAAGGGTTAATAGGTCTGAGTTTCATAGCCACTGCTGAGAATAGTTAGCAGTTTTCTAGATGGGTTACGTTATCCCCCAGCTTAGCTGAAATATACCAGCAAGTTGTTCTTCAAACGTATCAGCCTAGCATTATCGCCATTCAATCATTGAAAGATAGAGGCATTCAATTTCTAGTGATCATTCAGATACAAGCTGTTATTCATACCTAAGGGGACCCTGTTTTGGATACTTACGAATTTGATGTAGTCATTATCGGCGGTGGCCCAGCAGGGTGCTCTTGTGCTTTGTACACATCACGAGCTGACCTCAAAACGGTCATCTTAGATAAGAATGCAGCGGTAGGCGCACTGGCCATTACCCATAAAATTGCCAACTACCCTGGTGTTGCCGGAGAAATCAGCGGCGCTGAGTTATTAACTGTCATGAAGGAGCAGGCTGTTGAGTTTGGAGCAACATACCAGCAGGCTCAGGTCTTTGGCATTGACGTCAATGGACCTTTGAAAAAGGTCTATACCCCTGAAGGAACCTTCATTGGAAAAGCTCTCGTTTTAGCGACAGGTGCCATGGGACGAGTCTCCTCCGTTCAGGGTGAGTCAGAGTTTTTAGGTAGAGGTGTCAGTTATTGTGCCACCTGCGATGGCGCGTTTTATCGTCAAAGTGAGGTTGCCGTGGCTGGCGAAAATGCAGAAGCGATAGAAGAAGCTCAAGTACTGACTAAATTTGCCTCAACGGTTCACTGGATTACCAAAAAAGAACCTCTACCAGAAGATGCCCATGCCCAAGATTTACTCCGTAAGCCAAACCTAAAACATTGGAACCGTACACGTCTGATGGAGATCCAAGGTGATACCGGTGGGGTAACTAGTGTTCTGCTAAAGGAAAAGGGACAGACAGAACAGCAGGCCCTTCCTGTAGAAGGTGTGTTTGTATACCAAAGTGGTTCAAAACCGATTACAGATTTTGTCGGAGATCAAGTAGTACTTGATGCTAATGGTGGAGTTCACGTTGATGAGATGATGGGAACCAGTATAGACGGGGTCTGGGCCATCGGCGATATTCGTAATACACCATTCAAGCAAGCTGTCGTGGCTGCAGGTGATGGTTGTATTGCAGCGATGTCAATCGACCGGTACATCAATAGTCGTAAACTGATTAAGCCCGACTGGGATCATTCATAGCGCAGAATTCGTGTGTCCTACAGTTCACATTGATACAGGCAAATGAGCGGGTAGGAGAGAAATAGCTGCAATGAGTAAAAACAGTGTGGATGAGAGGGTTTCTAGACTTGCTACATATTGAATTTTTGCTGTTTTGTACTGGTCTAGAAACCCGATAACCAAGCAAAATCTAAGCACTGCTACACTAAGGGCCAGGGCGGTAACAGGAGTCAGCCAGTGGTAATAGCAAAGGGTAAGGAGAGCTAGAATTGAGATCGCATACCCCATGTTCTGGCGAAAAGATCGCTCTTACTGTTATTTACAGCGACTAGACCGAGCCAGCGCGTTTAAGATCAAGGATGTTTTCAGGATAATCTGTTCCCGTTAACATAATTTCAGTAATTGCTGAATAGGCCTCGACCCAAGCCTCTGAAACTTCAGGTGTCCAATTTTCTTCAAGGGTCGTAGCCATCGATTTTAGTAAGGTACCCCCCACCATGGGGTAGTGTTCTGGAAACACACCGTACTTTACATGGTCCGTACCCATACCCTGGAGCGTATTTGTTAAAACACCAGGTTTGGTTAAATTTTGAACTATCAAGGCTAGAGACGCAAATAATTTTTTGGGTTGCTCATGCATATTGGTATGGGTAAATAGGGGTTTTACCTCTGGATAGTCTGAAAATAATGTGTTGTAGAAAAGATGACTAAATTCAGACTTGTTATGCTTGAGGAGGTCAAAACTAGCTGTTAGCAAATCAGTGTTTAAAGCCATTGAAACGGTAATCTCACATTTTGTTACATGTATAGTCTGTCAAGATTTTTGATCAACAACTATGAGCTACCTCATAAACCCGATTATATGGCGAACGGGTTTACTCGCTGTAGAATAGAAAGCTAATCTAATTCTCGAACTTTTATCCCTGACAATCCAATGAATCGAATTTTGTGGTGCTATTCCACTTGTAGATCAGCAATCGTATCTATATTCTTGTTTAATACGTGCATCACTCTGTACTATGAATCCTGATTCTGTTGTTCAACATTTACCCAACTCTGTTTCTCAACTCCAATGCGGTCTCGGCTGGGATGCCCAATCGGAAACAGAACTCGACTTAGATATGGCTGTGTTAGCCCTAAGCGCCAGTGGGCGCTTAGCCTCAGGAAAAGAGGGGTTTATCTATGCAGGTCATCCTCGCCACCCGTCCGGAGCCATCCAATTACTCAATGACAGTATTACTGGCGAAGGCGAAGGCGATGACGAACAGCTTTTAATCAGTCTCTTAAAATTACCTACCGATATTAAAAAGCTTGTTTTTGTTGTCAACATTGACTGCGGTGAAGCGCAACAACAGGACTTGAGCCAGGTGCAAAATGCCTTTTGGCGCATTTCAGCTAGTTCAAGTCGCCAAACGTTACTCCACCATTCCCTATCTAATCCCCAATGGCAAGGCATTACAACTCTGTTTGTGGCAACGTTAGAGCGTGTAGAAAACCAATGGCAGCTGATTCCGTCCCTTGAGCCTAGCCCTCTGAAAAATCTAAATGAGCTGCTGCATCAATATCTTTAACCGCACCAACGGCACATCTGTAACGGCATGGTTGCTTCTAGGGACTGCACCAGTATAGCTAGGACATTGACTCACCGCTGACTCACCATTGACTCACCACTGGATGAACTGACTGAACCCAAAACTGAGCATGTTTTAGCGGCTGGCCCGCCTAATCTGGAGTCAGTTCACCCCCTGGAGGTCTCATCATGGTACAAACGTTATCCCCTCAAACTGCTGGTTTATATGGACAAGGTATTGAGGAGCAGCCCCTCGTGTTTCCGCTCAAGCACACTGAGGTCAAGGCCCAGGTCAGCGGCAATATTTCCCGCGTAGACGTTACCCACACATTTGAAAACCCATTTACCACGACCCTCGACGCAACCTACGTCTTTCCGCTACCCGATGAGGCTGCTGTGGACACTTTGGTGGTGCGATTTTGCGATCGCACCATCCACGGTCGCATCGAAAAACGCGAAGAGGCCCAGGCTATCTACCAGCGCGCTCAGCAAAAAGGGCAAACCGCCGGGCTGCTAGAGCAGGAACGAGCCAATATCTTCACCCAGTCCCTGGCCAATATCCCACCAGGGGAACAAATTAAAGTAACAATCGGCTACAGCGACCAGCTAGCCTACAAGCAGGGCTCCTATGAGTTTGTCTTTCCCATGGTGGTGGGGCCGCGCTACATTCCAGGCAATGCCATAGCAGACTTGGGCCAAGGCGCGGGGCACGGCACGGCGACGGCTCCCATGAGCCTAAACCAAGATACGGATTTAGTACCGGATGCCAGTCGCTTGAATGGCCCCATTTTGCCCGCTGGGCTAAGGTCTGGCCATGACATTCAGATCACAGTCGAGATTGAGACAGGCTTTGAGCTATCAAATCTGCAATCTCCCTCCCATCAAATCGTAGTAGACACCATCGCAGCAGACACCATCGCCGGAGATAAGCAGAACTCACTCACCCGCATCACCCTATCTCCCAGCGACACATTACCCAACAAAGACCTCATCCTGCGATATCAGGTGGCCAGTGACAGTGCCCAGACATCACTATTGACCCAGTCTGATAAGCGGGGCGGTCATTTTGCGGTCTACCTAATTCCTGCCCTCAGCTATGACACCACCGCCTATATTCCCAAGGACATGGTGTTTTTAATCGATACCTCCGGGTCCCAGTCAGGGGCACCCCTAGCCCAGTGCCAGGCACTGATGCGCCGATTTATTGAGGGTCTCCATCCCCAGGACACATTCAATATCGTCAATTTTGCCAACACAACTCAGCAGCTAGCCAAAGTCTCTCTAAACAATACACCCCGCAATCGTAAACAGGCCCTAAACTATGTGGAGCGATTGCGGGCGGGGGGCGGCACCGAAATGATGCGCGGGTTCAAAACAGTGCTAAATTTACCCCATTTAGCCCCCGAACATATTCGAAATATTGTTCTATTAACCGATGGATACATTGGTAACGAAACTCAGATTTTTGCCGAGGTCCAACGTTCCCTCAGCCCGTCCAGTCGTCTCCACAGCTTCGGTGCAGGAAGCTCGGTCAATCGCTTTTTGCTAAACCGTGTGGCCGAGTTGGGACGCGGCATTAGCCAGGTCGTTCGCCACGATGAGCCCATTGACCAGGTAGTAGATACATTCTTTAATCAGATCAATAATCCAGTGTTAGGAAATCTCTCCCTGCACTGGGACGGTCCTGGAGCAGCCCCCAGTCTTTATCCCACTGCTGTGCCCGATTTATTTGCGCAACAGCCCCTAATTTTATTGGGGCACAAGACCGACAGCCAGCCAGGAACCCTACGCATAACTGGCATGACAGGCAGTGGCAAACCGTTTGCACAATCTTTTGCTGTTTCCTTTACACCCTCAGGCAATCCAGCCATTGGTCAGCTTTGGGGCCGTGCCCGGATCAAAGCCTTGATGAATCAAATGGTTAGCGGCGAGACTACACTGGGTGTAGAAGCTATCACAGAAACAGCCCTGGCATATCAGCTATTGTCGCAATACACCGCCTTTGTTGCTGTTAGCGATGAGAGCCGGGTTGAGCAGCCCACAACTTCTGTAAATGTGCCAGTCAACATGCCAGAAGCCATCAGCTATGAAGGTGCATTTGGAACCGCAGCCCCCCCAATGAGAAGGCGCATGGCGACAATGAGTGCCGTGCCCCAACCTATGGCAGCACCCCGTCCCATGCCAGCACAGCAGATCGATGGGACGACAAAAAAAATGTCTGCTCCTGGAGGCAAAGTAGATAGAGTTTTCTCAATGTCCATAGAAACAACATCCTATTCAGAGATTCTGCCAGCAGAGCCAATAGACCTTTTAGCAGATGAAGCAGAATTTGATTTTGATGCCACAATAACCGCTGAATCTGTCCAGACTCCCACACCCTCTCAACAGATTCAGCTCTGTAAGGCAGAGGAACTAAGAGACGATGTCTTTGAGCAGCTCAAACAACACTTGCAAACATTACAGCTATTAGCACCCCAGACTGGGAAGCTTGTCCTTAAGCTAGTCATTCAGCAGGGTCGCGTAAAGCGGGTAATGCTGGATACGGAAAACTCGGATCCACAGAAGCCTGACGTGGTTGATCAAATTCGTCGAACCCTCCTCAGCTGGCACTGCCCCCAGACAGTGGCAGCCCCCTTACGTATCGAGCTGCGTATAGAGGCTTAGCTCAGGGACTTAATCAATGCTGTTTATTGAGAGCTGGCATAACTCCCAATAAACAGCTGATTTCAGTATATTTTATTTGCAGATCCTCAGTATATTTCACCACGTTTTGAACAGTTCATCCTCTAAATTAACGACAACAGATATTACAATAGTCCGGACAGAAAAGCGAGAGAAATAGCCAGAAAAGCTATTCAGGCACTAAGGTTTTGTTAACAGACAAACCCACCTGAATAGCCATGACATGCATCATACCGGGTCTACTACGAAAAGTGGG
>NZ_JADEXP010000224.1 GCF_015207065.1 Leptolyngbya cf. ectocarpi LEGE 11479
TGATTGGCAGCGACGGTACTGCCTTACCCGCCCGCTCCACCTACAGCATTGCCACCAACACCCTCAGCCGGGCTCTGCCTGCCGCTATTCCGGTATACGAGCTGGAGACCGCCTACTTTGAGCAGCTCAACCAGCAATTTGGCGATAGCTGGCGCATTACCCAAGCCGAGTCGCTGTTTGACTACCCCACTGGCCTCACCACGGCTAGCTTTACCAACCGTGGGTTTCCTGAGCAGTACCTGACTCTGAATGGCGTTAGCGATGCTGAACTGGAAGCTGCGATCGCAGAATGTGAGGCCGCTGGTGTACCTGAAGACCAAATGGATGGCTGTGTTTTTGATGTGGCGGCCACGGGCAACAGCAGCTTTGCCAATGCAGCGGTGAATGCCGTAGCCAATGTGGTGGTTGACCGGGTAACTGACCGCATTATCGATGAAGTCGACGATGTGATTCCATTACCAGGCGGTATTCGGCTGCCTTTCTAAGGTTTAGCTGCACTAGGCGGATAGAGAAATATACATCTCTAACACCGCTGGCTTCGACTCCGCTCAACCATCTAAATTTCTGGATCTCAGATAATTGAGGGCTGAGCGAAGTCGAAGTCCGATCGCTCTCGTTACATTATTATTTTTATTTTCTCGCAATTATTTAGAGTAGCCTAAGTACATCCGCAATTTCACAATTCAGCACATATCCTGACAGTCATCAAGACATTGTGGGACATGCCATGGTTAAACCGAACGTACATAAATCCCTAAAGGATGCGGATACCGACGTTTTAAAAGAGGCCTCCAACAAACCCAAAGCCATCAAAAAATCAGCTCTAAAACATAGGACCTCTAAACGTAAAGCCAGCAGAGCAAAGGCGACTAAAACCTCGATTAATCAGATAGCGACGATTCCTATGGCTGCTAATAACAAGAAAAGTGCCAAACATGACACCAAAAAGGACAAGTCTGTCCAGGCTAAAAACTCAAAAAACACCAAAAAACTCAGCAAGGCTGTTTACGAAGCCGAGCTGGAGCGCCTGCAGCTAGAGCTGGTCAAGATGCAAGGATGGGTTAAGCACGCGGGGCTTAAAGTTGTCGTTATTTTTGAAGGTCGAGATGCCGCTGGTAAGGGCGGTGTGATCAAACGTATTTCCGAATGTCTAAATCCCCGTGGCTGTCGAATTGTAGCCTTAGGAAAACCCACTGACAAAGAGAGAACCCAGTGGTACTTTCAGCGCTATGTGAGCGAGCTACCGGCGGCTGGCGAGATTGTTCTGTTTGACCGTAGCTGGTACAACCGGGCTGGTGTGGAGCGGGTTATGGGCTTTTGTGCCCACAGTGAATACACCGAATTTATGCGCACCTGTCCTGAGTTTGAGCACATGCTCCAGCGCTCGGGCATAATCCTGGTTAAATACTGGTTCTCTGTGAGCGACAAAGAACAAGAAAAACGCTTTCAACAACGCATTGACGACCCGACTAAGCGCTGGAAACTCAGCCCCATGGATCTAGAAGCTCGGGCGCGCTGGGTGGAATACTCCAAGGCGAAAGATGACATGTTTGCCATGACCGATACGACGAACTCACCCTGGTACGTAGTAGATGCCGATAATAAAAAGCGGGCTCGGCTCAACTGCATCAATCATTTGTTGAGCCTGATTCCTTACCAAGATCTGCCCTACGAGCCCATTGTCCTACCCAAGCGGCAGGATGCGATCAATTACAAGCGTCCCCCAAAAGACACTCAGCACATGGTACCTACTCAGTTTTGATGCCCCTTAACCTGATCTGGAGCGACGATACAATATCGGCTAGCCTGTTCTGAGCTTGGACTTATTCGATCGAACGGCTCGGTTGTGAACGTATGGGTGTTGGCCGAGGTACCGTGTGGGGTATCATCCGGATACCTCGGCCAGGACGCCGAACGGGAAGAGAGGGGACTAAAAAGGGACTGGTTTCAGTCTCTGGCTGGTCGCAGGTGCGGTGGGGCAAAACGGCATTAAATGTTCCCACAAGCCTTGGAAATCGAAATGGAGACCTAGAAACCCTTAACCTTGGGATTGCTGATTGATTGGCATAGCGATCAATCAGCGTTTGGGCCTGAGCCATTTGTCCTGTTTGCTGATACAGGGCAGTAAGACTGGTAACAATTTCAAATCTGTTAACGTCCATAGTTAGTGACTGGGTATCGACCATCTCTTGCAATGTTGTGTAATGGTCGATAGCGGCCTGAAGATTCCCCTTGCCCCATTCAGCTTGGGCTAATACGTATAGCGCATTGTCCTCAAAGTTCTCACCATACTGCAGCTGTTTTGTCAGTTCAATGGCCTGTTGAGCATAGTCACTGGCATCATCATAATCGCCGCCATCGATGGCAGCCTGGCCACTGAGTAAAAGGGCACGTAACTCTCCTGCTGGGTAGCGATGGCGACGGCTGCTATCTAGCGCCTGAGCTAGTAAGGCTGGGGCTGGGGTGTCAGTCTCAGCTAATCTTTCCGCGTTGCTCAATAAACCATCCACTTCGGTTACAGCACCTGCCTGTTGCCAGGTGGCGACTAGCTGTTCTTGGATCTCCTCAGCCGCATCACTATCAGGGGCCAGTAACGATAGCTGCGATTGTAACAGAGTCGCCATTTGCACTAAATTTGGCGAGACCGTCGCTGATTGGGGCCAATCGGCCCTATAGTCCAAGCCGCTGTCATAGGCGGCTAGAGCCTGGTCCGGCTGGTTATTAGCCCGGTACAGATCGCCCAAACGCTGGGACCAATCGCCATGGTTATTAAAATGCTGAGAGCCGTTAAAACTGTCGTCGGGCTGCTGCTGCTCTATGAATTGTAAGGCTTGGATCGCCCAGTCAACGGCTTGGGGATCCCGACAGTTGACATAGTTCAAATCCGTCAGGATGCTGAAAATACTCAAACTGACATCTGTACTATCGATAGGACGATAGGCATTCAAGGCCCGTTCATAGGCGGCCAACACTGAATCGACAGACTCACTTGTATCTGCCAGTGAGTCAGCCTCAAGCAGTAAGGTTTGAGCCTGTTCTTCGGCTAATGTTTGGGCTAGTAATGGACGACTGGTCACCGTAACTAGGCTGAGCAAAGCTACGGTTGTTACTAAAGAACGTTGAAGCAAATTGGGCATCACTTTCTGTCGTTCACTAGTTGACTGGGCAAACATGCGAGTCTGTGCCCCCAAGACCAGTGCTGTGACGGCAGCCAAGGATAAACTTAACCGTTTCATAACTCTCAGTGTCTCAAACAAATCGCCAACTAGTATATCTATCCAACTAAAGCGAGAGCTATTCAAACGTTTTCTGTGTCCATAGAACAGCCGGGTAGACAGTCCGACGACCCTCTACCCGGCTGGCTCCCTGCCAAGGCCTGTAAACTAGCGTTTAGTAATAGTTGCCAATCTTACGGTGGTGTACGGCGGTGATGGCCTCATCCTTTGAGACTTTACCCTCCTCAACGGTGCAGTACACCAGCCAGTGATCGGTAAGTTCCATCCGGGTATTTACCGTACATTCCAGATAAGCCAGGGCATCGGCCAGGATAGGAGACTTATTCTCAGCGGGACGAGTACGAATTCCGGCAAAGCGGTCGGCACCGGGTGGGAACCGCTTGAGGAAGTGTTTCATCAGCGGTAGATGATTCCCTTCTTCAAGAATGTTGAGGACAAAGGTATCGCCCACCTGCATCAGAGACTCAATCGCCCGGTCCTTGGCAACGGCAATGGTAAAGCCCAGGGGTTGAAAACTGGCTTGGGAAATCCAGGAGGCTAACATGGCACTGGTAACTTCACCCTTGGCGGCGGTGATGATATAGAGACCGCTGCTGATGCGTCCCAGAGCCTTTTGCAGGTCAGCATCGAGGGATTTGATTTTCTTGATTTTTTTGGCCTGGGCTAAATCCTGTCCCAGGTCAGTACCGGTCTCATCGCAGAGCTGGTAGAGTGCCTCAGAGGGGGTATCTTTGACGCGGATGGGGTCAAAGGCTACTTTCAGGTCTAGATCCTGCAGTTTGGTGTGCAGCGTATCGATGGGTTCGTCATCGCCGCCGTAGGACTCAAATAGACCAAAGGTTTGTTTGTTATTGACGGCAGCCAGGATAGAGCTGAGGGCGGTTTGGGTTTCTTCGGCACCCTGTCCTGTCAATGGGGGCATGCCCAAAAGAATACCTTTGGCTCGGCCCACGAGTTCAGTAACATTGTGGGGATCGGCAAGGCGCATATCCATCATTTCGACGGCGACACCGGTTTTGGTGATGCCTTTAGCTAGGGCTTGGGAGATGCGATCGCAATAGCCGTAGTCCGACACATAGAAAACCGCCACCATATTCTCGGCTTTGCTTTTCTCATTACTCCAGCGCCGGTAGCGCTCTGTGAGTTCTTCCAAGTTATGGCGAATCAAAGGACCATGACCGGTGGCGATGGTGCTAATCTCCCCCAGCTTGTCCATACGCTTCATCGCAGAGAGCACCGAGCGGGCATTGGGAGCCATCAAACACTCATAGTAAAAGCGAAAGTCAGGAGACAGCGCTTCGAGATCTTCGTCAAACGTATCGTCGGTGCAATAGTGGGCTCCAAACGCATCACAGGTGTAGAGCAGGCCAGTCTTTTGGTCGTAGGTAAAAATCGTGTCGGGCCAGTGCAGGTTAGGCGCACTGACAAACTTCAACACATGCCCTTTACCCAGGTCCAGGGTGTCACCATTTTTTACCAGCATCGACTCAAACGGCTGATGCACCAGGTCCTCAAGGAACTTAACCGCCACCTTTGCCCCTACTACCACGGCCTGGGGAGCCAGGTCCAGCACATCCTTTACCAGGCCGCTGTGGTCCGGCTCAGTGTGACTAATAACGATATAGTCGATTTCTTTCGGATCCACCAAACCCGTCAGTGCATCCATATAGATCTGGCGGAACTTGGCATGGGATGTGTCAATCAGCGCCGTCTTTTCCCCGCATACCAGATAGGAGTTGTAGGTGGTACCATTCTGCAGGCCAAACTCAATATCAAACCGGTCCCGGTCCCAGTCCAGGGAACGAATCACCGTGGTATTGTCCGCCAGATCACCCGTTGTCAGGGTAAGGCGCTTATCAGCAGAGTTAGCAAGATTTGGGGCAGCTACAACCATGGGTTACCTCGATGGGGTGTCCTAAAACACGCGACTTTAACAACACGCATGTTGCTTTAGTATTCATTGTGTCTCAAAATATCAATTTCTGCAGCCCGTTTTTCTAAGACGATTGATAAGGAAAAGCAATAGATATTGCGTTTAGCAGCATTAGGCAACAGGATTCGAGACTTGCATACTAGTTCCCGGCCGCCTTACTGTTTCCTAATCTCTGGCTGGGAACTCTATCAGAGGTTCCGCCTGTACCAGCATTGACAGCGTAAATGCCTATTCCCCAAATCGTAATTGACACAAACGTAATCATTGCGGGATTACGATCTAGAAATGGAGCTTCTTTCCAATTACTGAGACTTGTGGGCACAAAAAGCTTTAATATCCACCTTTCTGTACCATTAGTCTTGGAATATGAAGAGGTAATCCTACGGCAGCTCCCGAAACTGTCCATAGATGTTTCAGATGTTCAGAATTTCATCGATTTTCAATGCTCTGTTGCAACCCATCATCAAATTTTCTTTCTTTGGAGACCTTATCTGCGCGATTCAAAGGACGATATGGTGCTGGAACTGGCAGTTAAAGCTGAGTGTGATAGCGTAGTGACATATAACACTCGCGATTTTGCTGGCATTGAGTAGTTTGGAATAAGTGCTATTACACCAGCAGAATTTTTAGGTTCAATTGGAGCGTTATTATGAGCCCTTTAAATATCCAGCTACCTGATTCTTTGTATAAAAGTCTACAAAAGCTTGCTGAACAAGATGGGGTCTCGTTAGATCAGTTTGTTGTGCTGGCAATAGCTGAAAAAATCTCTGCATTAACCACCGAAGACTATTTAGGGGAACGAGCCAGTCGAGGTAATCGGTCAACGTACGAAAACGTTTTGACTAAGGTTCCTGACGTTAAGCCAGAACCTTACGATACATTGATTCTCTGAGCTTAGTAAGGAAGCTAAGTCATCGACCAGATGGAGTGACCTACAATGGGCGGCATGTTCTCCTTTCTGGGGTAATACCCTGTGCCCTATCAGATAGCTAAACTTAAGGTTCAAGTTTGCCCGCTCTTGTCTCCGGCTTTTCTTAGACGATGGGGTCGATACTTTGGGTTATTCATCGTTAGCGTTTGTCTAGTCTGGAATGTAGCTAGCTCAACCCTGGCTCAGACACTTATCACTTGGGAAAAATTGCAGCCCCCTGCGACCACCCTACAAAATCCCTACGCCCATCTATCTATTGATCAAACTCGCGACCTGGCAACCCTCGCAGGACTAAAGACCTGGGTAGAAGACAACCAGCCCAGCCCAGATAGCCTAGAATCGCGAGAGGTGTTGCGATTAAACCAAAAGCTTCAGGCCCAAGATCTGGATGTAGAAGAGTTGTTGTCCCAGATTGATCAGGCTCAGGCTTACTGGCAGGAAAAGTCTCAATCCATCAACTCGCAATGGATCGGAAAAACTGTAGAACTTTCGGGCTATATCCTGCCATTGACCTGGAATCAATCTGAACAGGTAACAGATTTTTTGCTTGTACCCTATGTTGGAGCCTGCATCCATGTACCCCCACCGCCACCCAACCAGATAGTTTACATTCGACCAGAGCAGGCGCTGGCAGAGCCAGGGCTGTTTACTCCAGTGGTTGTAGAGGGGCAACTGCGATCGCAGCCCGCCACCTATGAGGTATTCCAGGTAGATGGCTCCCGTCCGGTTGACGTCAGCTATGCCCTGACGCTCAATCATCTCACTCTTTCCGAGACACCGCCAGTATCTATTGGGCAACAACCACTGCCCTCGGGTTCCTGGTGGCAGCGCTTACAGGCAAGGGCTTCAGCCATGCTCACCCAGGCTGTAGGGAATGTGCATCGGCAACGCTCCCCAGGCACTTTCCTATGGGGACTGTTAATTTCCTTTAGCTATGGGGTGCTCCATACTCTAGGGCCAGGACATGGCAAAGCGGTGATTATGAGCTACTTTGTTGGCCAGGGGGGGAGCTTACGGCGAGGGCTCACCATGGGAATTCAAATTGCTGTTTTTCACGTGCTGTCAGCAATTGGGGTGGTAGTGCTGACAACCTTAGTCCTGCGCCAGAGCACACCGGATAATTACCGGCTGGTGCAGCTGGTGAGCTATGGTGCAATTGCCATCATTGGTGGTTGGATGTTTTGGCAGGCCATTCCCTGGCGGCACAAAGCCAAGCCAGTCGGTCTTGGGGCTAAGGCGGCTGACTTAGTGCTATATCCTGATCTAACCAAGCAGGTGGAAGCGTCTTCTGGGAATGCACTTGCCGTTGACTGTGGCTGTCTTACCTGTGTTGAGCCGAAGCGGGTCAGCGATTGGTTGGCGTTAGCGATTGGTTCTGTGCCCTGCAGCGGTGCCCTGCTGATTTTGCTCTATGGGTCTGCTAACAATTTGCTGGTGCCCAGCATTGCCATGGTCATAGCCATCTCAGTGGGCATGGCTATGACGTTAGCCTGGATTGGCACGTTAGCCTTGATGGGTAGAAACTATGCCGAACGCCGGATTCATCTGAGCAAACGGCATTATCGTCGTTTGCATCAGTGGCTAAGGTTTGCTGGGTCTGGCTGTGTGTTGTTGCTGGGCCTCTGCTTGTTTGGTGTGACTCTGGCGTCGAGTGGCTAAGTAGGCCTCCAGCGATCCTTTACAGGTTAGCCTGTTGGCCCATAACGCAGCGGGCACATTTGCAGCTTAGGGCATCCATGATGGGGTTATCGTCTGCCTGAGTTAAGGTAGGCAAAGAGTGAGCGTCGTTAGCTGACTGGGTTTCTACTGGGTTGGCTAAGGCTGACGGGGTTACCGCTAGTACTAGAGCTAGGGAACTGGAACATCCTAATACGGTCAATAGGTTGCGCTGCTGAGACATGGTAATTCCGCAGAGTTAGGCGATCATTAGGGCCATCATAACTGTCTCGGTCAGAACTAGCACGTTAGTTTTTGAGAAATCTGTGATGTGTATCACTTGCCGCTTCACAGCTACGTCATCATGGAGAATCATCGAGCTGTCTAAGCAAATTCAAGGTTAAGATAGGGTTAACTAAAAGTTAAGATAGTAGGGGCATCTGTCTGACGTTTGTTCATCTTTGATTTTTAATATTGGATGATGTCTAGTCCCAAACATATGCTGACACGGTTATCTGCTACTTAGTGTTTGACAGTAACGTATGGCATTGAGAAGAACCTGAGAGTTAGCTGTAGGTGTCCCCTAAAAACTATTAATAGAGAACTTTTTTTACCCGTTATGATATTGAAAGAGCGCTGGCAATTGCTTACTTTTATCCCTTCAATTTTATTGATCCTGGCAGTTGGGCTAGCTAAAGTACTATTTCAAGCACCTCTTTACAATTTAATTGAAGATGTTGCTGCAATTGCTGATATTCACCCACTCTCCGGTTTGCTTTCGAATGTCGGTGTTCTTCTATGGTGCGCAACAGCAACAATCTGCTTTTTTGCTGCAGGAGTTTTGAGACAGACCAAAAACTATAAAGCCATTCATTTCTGTCTGGCTTCTGCTTGCCTGTCTACATACCTGTTGATTGACGATTTTTTCTTGCTGCACGATAAGCTATTTCCCATCTACATGGGTATACCCGAGAATATAGTCTTAATGCTAGTCGTGATTGCGGTCATTTTATATCTTTTCTGGTTTCGCCGAACTATCTTGCGAAGTCAGTATGGATTTATGCTGATAGCGGTTGGATTTCTAGGCATTTCTGTTGGAGTCGATACCATTCTTAAACCATGGTTTTTCTTTCTTGGAGAGTGGAGGTCTCTGCTTGAGGATGGCGCTAAACTCATAGGTATTACTAGCTGGTTTTGTTATTACACAAATACGGCCTATCAGTTTGTATTAGAGAAATCTCGTGTCACTTAGCTAGCTACAAGGAAAAAGAGCAAAAAATTATCTTTCGGACTCCCTCACTTTGTAGTTAATCTCTTCTATCGGCAGATCTTCACAATCCCAATCCGCGTACCGCAGTTGTAGCCGTCGCTCCTTGGCATACTCCACCAGCTGACCGTCATACTTCTCAGCTTCTGTCCCTAACCCCTGAATCCGAATCTTGCCATTAAACACCGTCGCCCGTGCTAGGTAGATTACCAAATCATCCCGCGAGGGCCGATTAACCGTCATACTAGCGGTCAAGTGGGCCACCCCCCGCTCATCTAGTTCCTGGGGTAGCGCCATCGCTGTATTACGAATACCTCGAATCGCCACGATGGCTGAGGCAATGGCCATGGTAATATCCACGCCGTCGTCGGTAAAAATCTGATTGTTGGAGAGATACTGAAAATTACGCTCTCGCAAATCGTCACGGATGCGACGGTGAATTAGATTGTGCTGATTGTAGTTATTGAGGGCTCCCACAATGGCACCGCAGGCGTCACGGGGCTCTCGCCAGGGGGATTCTCTGGTTTTGCCGTAGACTTGATTGTCGCTATCGCGCAGTCGGCCTACATGGGTCTTGAGGTCGATGGCCACCAGTGAAATCGACTGAGGATTACCTGCATAGATGCGATTTTTCAGCTGTTCGTCTAGTTCGTGGGCTACGGTTACATGGGCTAGGGTGGCCCCATTGTCGGTACCGCCACCTGCTGGGAAAAACGCTTCTAGCTTGAGTTCGCCGATTTCGGAAAGGGTGGCAAATCGGGAGGCGACTACATCACGGTAGCGTTTGGTAGCTTCTCCTTGGTGGATGCGATCGCCACAGTTGGTGTAGGCCAGTGTAGTCACCACACTGGGGAGACTCATATCGGCCCCGCAGGCTTTAATGTCGGTGGGGCTAGCGGCCGCAAACTGTAACTCATCGCGCAGGATTTGCAACCCTTTGACTAAGGCATAGCGATCGCTCACAATCTCGTTGAGATAGTTATGGTAGGCGTTGCGCTCCATGCCAAAGCTGGCGCTTAGTTGCCAAAAGTTGTCTACTCGCTGCTGGGTGGCGTCGGCATCAAAGGGTAATGTCATGGCTGTCCTATCTTAAATTCATCAAATCGCACGACGTCTGATGTGGGTTGGCTGGTGTCGAAGTAATAGCTGCTGATGGTGCCTGAGCCTGTGTCTAAAATGCTAAAGGCGGTGATGTCGTTGCTGGCGATATAGGGCAATGGATTACCCGCATCATCCTTTAGCGGTTTTAATGTGGGGACTATGGGGGTGAGACCATTGGGATCTCCGATGGCGTCATAGGTTTCTTTGTAGCGATTGTCGGGGACCGGTCTGGGGTTGTCGGCCATGTGAGCACCGTAGCTGTTGCCAACGTTAGAGGATTCTAAAAACTGCATACCGCTATCGCTTTCAAACCGGTTCCATAGGTGGGAGTGACCATAAAATACCAGCTGGGTTCCAGCCTCTTCCAGCAGTGGCAACAGATGTTTGATGATATGGTCATCGGCTTTGGGATATTCATAGCGGATACCGGTGAGAGCACCGTTCTCATCCTGGTCGTACACGGGCACCTGTCTCTT
>NZ_JADEXP010000225.1 GCF_015207065.1 Leptolyngbya cf. ectocarpi LEGE 11479
GGTCTTATCTAAATACAGGGGATACCGAAATCTTAGAACGCTATCAGACAAAGGCGGAGCTAATCAGCAGCTACATCCAAGAAATTGACACAGTACATCAAAGTTTAGAGGACGAACAAGCCGCTGCCTTTGAAGAGGATTTAGTCTATCGAGAGACCTTGGAACGTCTACAGATCGCGACCGAAACTCACCTTAAAATTTTAGAAGAGAGTATTGAGCAATATGAAAATGGACAGCTGGATCTGCCAGAGCAGTTAGACATTGCTCAACAAAGCAGCGAAGTTCGAGTAGATGCCCATCTGGCCCTGCAAGCCCTATTGGACGAGGGCAGCGTCGAACGGCAGTGGGACATGGCCGACACCAGCGTAAGCATCAATAATAATCTTTGGTTAACCGGTCTGGTCGCGAGCCTGGGTGTTCTGAGCTTAGGAATTTTGTACGGTTGGCTGATGCAATCCCTCCATCAACATCAAAAGACATTGCTGGCACAACAGCTTGAAGCAGAGTTGCTCACTCAGCAACTGCAAGCAAAAACAGATGAGTTGCAAAGCACAGAAGAGATTCTCACAGATGAGCTCAACCGTCGTCAGGAGATGGAAACTACCTATAAAGAAATTGAACAAGCCAAAGAACTCACCGATCTTAAACTCAATTTCTTCTCGCTCGCATCCCATGAACTAAGAACGCCCTTAAGCGCCATTTTAGTCTCAGCACAGCTGTTAGATAATCGCAATATCGCCTGGTCTGAAGAAAAACGCTCCCGCAACCTCAGGCGTATTCAGTCGGCGGCTAAGACCATGGCCCAGCTGCTGTCTGATATTTTGCTACTAACTAGAGCTGAAGCTGGCAAACTAGAGTTTAACCCTCAAACTATTAATCTGCAGTCTTTTTGTGAACACTTAGTCGAAGAAGTTAAGTTTAACACCCAGTCACAGCATCATATTTTAGTACAGCAGCAGGGTAGCTGCGATCAGGCCTGCCTAGATGAACGACTGCTAAGGGCTATGTTGATGAGTTTGTTAACCAATGCGATCAAATACTCACCCCAGGAGAGCAACATTCAACTCACCATTTGGGGTGAGCAGGGCCACACCCAGTTTCAAGTCAGTGACCAAGGTATAGGAGTACCCGCCGCCGACCAGCAGCATCTGTTTGAATCATTTCACCGAGGTGAAAATGTTAAATCATTTTCAGGAACTGGCTTAGGATTAGCTGTTATCAAAAAATGTTTGGAACTTCATGGCGGCAAAATTGAGGTAGAAAGTCAGGTAGGTATAGGAACAACCTTCTCTATCGATATGCCTTGGGTCACAGATGACGGGTAGCGATCGCAGTGTGATACAAAATGCAAAACGCTGTCATGGTTTCAGGGAAAAAACTTGACCTCAATACGGTCACCATTGTATTGCCCCCTTAGGCCGACAATACAATTGCTTGGAACAGATCCAAAACTAATATGCAGAGGCTCAAGCCAAGCTCACATAATCTTTAATAAAGCCTTCTAAATGTGGATATTACATGATGTAGGGTACCAAAATCTTGATAAACCTATGTAGATCCCGATATATTCGAGCCTACTTGCTGAGAAAGTCACTAAGACTCATCGGTACGATAGGTTTCCTATATCGATGGGGCTGGGGTTGTCCTGGGTTGTGTTGGCCAGATAGAAACTGGCTTGATTAACGTTTTGAAGTTATGAATTCAGCTGAGATCAGAGTCAACTTCTGTTCTCTGTCTGTATACACTGCAACAAAAATAGATTAACGACAGTAGATTATCTTTTGCTGCTGTCGATATAGCAACTCTGTAGAAACTATTTCCTTTCTACCAGCTTGAGTGAATTCAAAAAAACGAGCATAGAAGAGTTTCAATGAACGTCTTAATGCTTGCTCCACATCCTTTTTATCAGGCTAGAGGCACTCCCATTGCGGTTGATTTAGTATTACGGGTTCTCTCAAGTCGTGGTGAAGTCGTAGATGTTGTCACATTTGCTGAAGGTGAGGATATATATTATGCCAATGTTAAGATTTATCGCACTCCATCCTTTAAATTTACTCGAAATATTAGACCGGGATTTTCTGGTAAAAAGCTAATCTGCGATCTGTTTGTTTTTATCAAGGCTATTCAGCTAGTTAGAACCGGTTGCTACGATCTAGTACATGCTGGGGAAGAATCTGTGTTTATCGCTTTGTTTATCAAGAAGGTCTTTGGCATTCCCTATGTCTATGACATGGATTCATCCCTTGTGGGACAGCTCATCGATAAATATCCTGGTTTAGCTTTTTTTAAGGCTGTTCTGGAGATATTTGAGGGTGCTGCTGTGAAGAATGCTGAAGCTGTGATCCCAGTCTGTCGCGCTTTAGCAACTGAGGTACAACGCTACAGTCCTGGGAAGAAAGTCGTTGTTATTCCTGATATCTCGCTGCTGAGCCAATCTCGTTAAAGCGGGTTGCTTTGTTCTGCTTATATTAAATTCTTTTAAAAAAGGGGCTTTTACCAATGCAGTTGACTCAGTTAAGAAGCACTCATCACATCACAGGTCCCCTACTGATGTATGTGGGTAATTTAGAGCGATATCAGGGGATCGATTTACTTCTAGATAGTTTTAAGCTTGCTCTAACCGAGACCCGTGAAGCACGATTGGTCATTATTGGAGGTGCGTCTGAGCATATTACCCAATACCAGCACCACTCTCAGCGGTTGGGCATTGACGCTTATGTTCATTTTATTGGTAAGCGCCCTGTTGAGGAACTGGCTCACTATCTAGCCCAGGCTGATATTTTGGTATCCCCACGGGTGCAGGGTAACAATACACCCATGAAGCTATATTCCTATCTAGATAGTGGTAAGGCTTTGCTCGCAACTGACTTACCCACCCATACTCAGGTGCTTAATCGTCAGGTTGCCTGGTTGGCTATGCCGACCCCACAGGAATTTTCCCAAGGAATGTTGGCGTTGATTCAAGACCCAGATCTGAGGGAACGTCTGGGGGCTGAGGCCCAAGCACTGGTTGCTAAACAGCATACGTATGAGGCATTTTCTGCTAAGCTGATCGGCCTGTATGACTGGCTTCAGGGTCAGCTGGTAGGGGATATACAGCCCTCTAATCTTTCGTTTGAATAGGTCCGAGTACGGTGCAAAGAGACCTACAGGCATTATCTAATTCAAGGTTTGATCTTTTGGTCCTGGGTGGAGGGATTCAGGGAGCTTGTGTAGCCTGGGAAGCAACATTACGGGGGCTGTCGGTGGCTCTCATCGACCAGTCTGATTTTGGGGCGGCAACATCGGCTAACAGCTTAAAGATTATCCATGGTGGTTTACGCTATTTGCAAACCGCTGATATCAGGCGGATGAGACAATCTATCCGCGAGCGACAGATTTTGATGCGCATTGCCCCTCACCTGGTGCATCCTCTGCCTGTGCTGGTGCCGATTTATGGGCATGGTCTGAAGGGCAAAGAGGCGATGTTTGTTGCGCTCAAGCTAAATGATTGGATCAGCTGCGATCGCAACCGCAATCTCAGCGATCCCCAAAAACAGATTCCCCCTGGTCAGATGCTTTCTCGCCAGCGGTGTCAGCAGCAGGTACCGGGTATCGATGGGCCAGGGTTAACCGGAGCGGCAACCTTTCACGATGCCCAGGTCTACAATTCTGAGCGGCTCACCCTGGCCTTTGTCAAATCTGCGGCCCAAGCGGGAGCCGTGGTCGCTAACTATGTAGCCGCTACTGGCTTTTTAAAAACAGGCAATCGGGTCAGCGGGATCACCGCTCACGATCGCCTGACGGGCAATCGCTTTGAGATTCAGGCAAACGCCGTGATTAACACCAGCGGTCCCTGGCTCAATCAGGTGCTCGGGCAGCTGCCCACACCGCCTGCCCCCCAGCCGTTTGCCAAGGCCATCAATGTAGTGCTGCGTCAGCCGTTATTGGACAGTCCCTATGCCGTTGCCTTTAAGAGTTCTTCTGAGGTAGCCGAGCAAACCAAATCTAGAATGCTGTTTGTTGTGCCTTGGCGAGGTACCTCTATGGTGGGAACGCTCTATAGCGTTTGCGATCAGCACCCCGACAGCTGGCAGGTCCATGAAACAGAAATTCACACGTTGCTGGAGCAGATCAATCAAGCCTATGCCCCAGCCCAACTGACCAGAGACGATGTCACCTTTGTCCATGGGGGCCTACTGCCGCAAACCGAGGTTGCCAGCAACGGTGAACCCATACTGGCCAAACGCTATCGCATTCAAGACCACAGCCGTGAGGGGCATCACGGGCTGCTATCGGTAACAGGGGTAAAGTACACCACCTCTCGGAGTGTGGCCCAAAAAGTTGTCGATTATCTCTTTAGATGCCGGGATCAGACACCACCGCCGTCTTGTTCGGCAACTACCCCTCTGATAGGGGGAGCCATTGATCCTGTTGAAGAGTTTGTTCAGCAAGCTGTTGGCCATAGCCAGCTTTCTCCTGCGGCGACTCGGAGTTTGGTATACAACTATGGTAGCGAGTATGGGGATGTCTTTGGCGATGGCGTCAACGATCCGGCCCAGGTCCTGACAGCCCAGGTGCGCTATGCCATAGCTGCAGAAATGGCCCAAACCCTCAAGGATGTCATCTTTCGTCGTACCAAACTAGGGTCAGCGGGTGAGCCTGATTCAAACAGTGTGCGTTTATGTGCGGAGGTGATGGCCCAGGAGTTGGGTTGGAGCCAGGCTCGCACTCAATTAGAGCTAAAACCTTTTGGAGTCAGCACTAGTTCGGAGGCTGTGAAAAAATAACCCACATCTCAAAATCATTATTTAACTGTTATTTATTAACAATTTATCCAACCGATGCCGTCTCCCATTGCCCATGCCGTATCTGGCTATGCCATTGCCAAAGGGGTTAACCCGCTGTCCCGAATGTGGCACGTTGCGTTTTATGCTGTTTTTGTTGCGATCGCAGCCGATTTTGACTTTATTCCTCAGCTGGTTACCAGCGTCAATACCCATCGCGGGTTTACCCATAGCTTAGGTTTTGCCCTGCTGTTTAGCGGGGTAGTCAGCGCCGTTATTGCTCGCCGCACTAGCTTCAAATATCGGCCCACCTTGCTGCTGACCCTGACGCTTTACGGGTCCCATTTATTGCTGGACTTTTTGACCCAGGGAGGAACCGGCATCCCTCTGCTGTGGCCCATTAGCGACAGCCATTTTCAATCAACAATTGTCCTATTCCCAGCCGTCCATCATTCCCACGGTCTATTTGACTCAATTCATGTGCGCTTTTTAAGCTTTGAGCTGATTTATACGGTGGTTTTGTTGTGGGGAATCTCCCAATGGACGAGCTATAAGCACCAGCGTCGAAAACAGACCCTGAACGACGAAAACAGGATGCCTTTGTAGCCTGATTTAACTTCTTTTTATCCGTGCTAACTATATGAACTCCTTAAAAAGCCCTGACTTAAGCCGGGCGGCCCCTAGCGGTCATCATCCTATTCTCATTGACGCCCATGTGCATATTTATGACTGTTTTGACATCGATACATTTTTAGCATCAGCCTGGCAAAACTTTCAGGCCCAGGCCGCTAAAGTAGGTGCGCAGAAAAGCTTTACGGGAGTGCTGCTGCTAACAGAAAGCCACCCGCATAATTGGTTTAAAGCGCTCTCAGACCACGTCGGCAGACAGCTGGTCCCCTCTAGTCCCTGGACGATCTTTGCCACCGCAGAATCGTATACGCTCAAGGTTACCGATGACCGGGGTAGAGCACTTTATGTGATGGCAGGGCGGCAGGTAGTGACGGCTGAAAAGCTGGAGGTTTTGGCTTTAATTTGCGATCGCACCTTCCCCGACGGTCTCTCTGCTGCAGACACCATCGCTGCCATTCAAGCAGCCGGTGGTATTGTCGTGCTGCCCTGGGGGGTGGGCAAATGGGTCGGTAAACGCGGACAGCTGGTCACCCGTCTGCTACAGCACCAGTCACCGATTTTTCTAGGGGACAACAGCGGTCGGCCTCAATTTTGGCCACAGCCCCCCTGTTTTTCCCAAACGCAGCGACCCCTCCTCCTGGGGACTGATCCTCTGCCCCTAGAAGCTGAAGTCCGTCGCCCCGGCAAGTTTGGGTTGATGCTCACGGGCGCATTAGACGAGAACACACTGGGCCAGAATCTCAAAACCGCTCTGCTAGATCCGGCAGTCCGCTGGCAGCCCTATGGTGCTTTAGAAACCCCGTGGCAGTTTGTGCGCAACCAGACGGCCCTAAGACTCAATAAGCCCCCCAGTTCTCCGTCTATACCAAATTTCCCATCCTCCCCTGCCATGGAGAACAGCCCAGCCCTCAATACGTTGTTTCCTGAAACCGCCGATATCGAAACCTCTTCTGAAGACTATGCCACCCGCTTTGCGGGAGCCATTGGGCAGTGGCTACTGCAGGTGCAAGAAACCGCCACCTTAAAGATGTTGGCCCCCTATCCCGAGGCCAGGGTGCTAGATGTAGGCGGCGGCCATGGTCAGCTCACCCAGGCCCTGATTGAAGCGGGCTATAAAGTCACGGTTCTAGGCAGCGCAGCGGAGTGTAAGGCCAGAATTCAGACCTATGTGGATCAAGGGCAGTGCGCGTTTGATGTGGGCAACGTGCTTGATATGCCCTATGCCGACAATGCTTTTGATGTAGTGATTAGCTATCGGTTTCTAGCCCACGTTACCCGGTGGCAGGAATTTCTCAAGGAGCTGACCCGAGTGGCTTCTCGGGCGGTGATGGTGGACTATCCAACGGTGCGTAGTGTAAATGCGATCGCGCCCGCCCTATTCAAATTCAAAAAAGGACTAGAAGGCAACACTCGCCCCTTTATCTGTTACCAGGAGCCAGACATTACCAACTTTTGTCAATCCCTGGGCTGGAGACAACGCCAGCGCTATGCCCAGTTTTTCTGGCCCATGGTGCTCCACCGTACTCTGGGCAATCCCACTCTCTCCTCAGGTCTGGAACTCGCCCCGCGACTCACAGGGTTGACCAAACTGTTCGGCTCCCCCGTCATCACCAAATTTGAATAATCCTAGGGCCAGTCCCGCTTATCTATGCAAACGTTTATGGAAACTGCTCACTACCATCTCCCCACTGGCAGTCGCGCCCTGATCACGGGTGCCACAGGGTTTACCGGCTCTAACCTAGTCAAAAAGCTGCTCGAACAGGGTGTGGACGTCGTCGCCATTGCCCGCAAATCGTCTAACCTCAAACCCTTTGACGGCCTACCCATTCAATGGTTTCAAGGAGATGTATTTGATCCAGAGCTAGTGGCCGCTGCCACCCAAAACATTAACTACATTTTTCACATGGTCACCCCGTTTCGGGAGGCCAAATCACCGGATATTGGCTATCACAATGTCCATGTTGTCAGCACCCAGCTACTGGCCAAAGCCGCCTTAGCACAACCTGATTTTCGTCGGTTTGTTCATGTTTCCACCATTGGGGTCCATGGCCATGTCGACGAGCCACCGGGGGATGAAAATTGTCCGCTCAAGCCGGGGGATATTTATCAGGAAACCAAGCTCCAGGGTGAACGTTGGATTCAAGAATTTGGCCAACAAACGGGACTGCCCATCACGGTGGTTCGCCCCGCCGGTATCTATGGCCCTGGCGAGAAACGACTACTCAAGATTTATAAGATGGCCATGGGGGGATGGGTGCCCGCCATTGGCAACGGCAGCAACCTGCTGCACTTTATCCATGTGGACGATCTAACTAACTTTTTTATTCATACGGCTACCCATCCTCGGGCCGTGGGTGAGGTCTTTATTTGTGGTAGCCAGCAGGCCATGACGTTTCGAGCAATGGTCAATCTAATCAGCAGCTACTATCAGGTTCCAGCCCGGTTTATCCGTTTGCCGGCGGGTCCTTTGTTTGCCCTGGGGGATCTCTGCGAACTGATTTTCCGTCCTCTCGGTATTGAGCCTCCCATTTACAGACGGCGCTTAGCGTTTTACACCAAAGATCGCTCCTTTAACACCAGCAAAATGCAGCGGCTGGTCAATTTTGTTCCTAGCCATGGGGACCAAGAAGGTCTGACTGAACTGGCCCAGTGGTATCTAGACCATGGCTGGCTGAGTCACAACAAAGCAGCAGGCATCTCCCAAGCAACTGGCGTTATCTGATTATGGTCTCTTCTCCTGACTCAAAACGGATTGACAAGGTCCCGTTAAGCGAACAACTTAGCAGTGGTTCAGCCTTGGCCCGGTATCAGGCCAAAGTATTAGGAAATACCAACCTGTTGTCATTGCTTATTTATGAGCTACTGACGTTCTTTTTTGGAGATTTATCCGGCAGCCTGGGCTATGTACTCAGAAAGAAGTTCTACCCTAAGCTGTTTAAGCATGTGGGCTCCGGAGCAATTTTTGGGAAAGGACTGACTCTGCGATGTCCTGGCCGGATCACCCTAGGAGACGGCGTTGCCATCGACGACTACAGCCTGTTAGATGCCAGTGGTGCAGGTATGACCCTGGGTAATCAGGTGATTGTTTCTCGCAACTGCGTGATTCAAGGCAAAACGGCGGCGGTTACCATTGGCGATAGAACAGATATCGGCTGTAACACGATTATTTCCTCTAGCGGTGGCATCACCATTGGTCAGTCTGTGCTGATTGCAGGCAACTGCTATATCGGTGGCGGCCGCTATGTCACTAGCCGTTTGGATATACCGATGATGGACCAGGGGGTATATACCCGAGGCCGTGTGGTCATTGGGGATGATGTTTGGATTGGAGCCGGGGCAATTATTCTAGATGGTGTTCAGATTGGCCAAGGCTGCATTGTCGGAGCAGGTGCTGTGGTGACCAAAAATTTGCCAGACTATGCGGTGGTCGCAGGCGTACCTGCCACCGTTAAAAAGATTCGCAGCGCGGTGGTCGGGCATACCGGCATTCCATAGGACATCCGGAGCCTTTCCCTCGATTCATTTCCAGCTTTTTGCCAGAGGCCATTCCATGACATTGTCAATCGCAGGACATCATACCCCTCATCAGCCTAGCCAAACAGGTGCCAGCAGTGCGCCGATTCGAGTGATGCACATTATTGACAAGCTTAGTGTGTCTGGCTCCGGTGTCCATGGCATCACCAAGGCGATTGAGTGGTGGATACCGCGCTTCGACAAAAAAGAGTTTCAGTTTATGGTTTGCAGTCTGCGGAGCCCGGAACCAGCAGGCGACATTCTCAATCAGAAAGGTATCCCAACCGTCTTTTTGAGTAAAAGCAAATTTTCTCCGACCACGTTAACGGGGATCCTGCGGCTGATTAACTATGAAAGGCCTGATATCTTACATCTTCATGGCTACGGGGCAACAACGTTTGGGCGTATAGCCAGTCTGTTGACGGGGGTGCCCAACATTGTTCATGAGCATGCGGTGCTGCCCAAACAGCCAATTTATCAGACGATTGTTGATAAACTCCTGTCGCCACTCACTACTAAGGCCCTAGCTGTCTCCACTCAGGTGTACGAGTTTATGCACACCGTGCGCCAGGAAAACCGCCAAAAACTGGAAACCCTGATCATTGGCATTCCCTTAAATGAGTTTCAAGCCCCGCCTCCAGCTCAGATAAATGCTATCCGACAACAGCTCGGCATTACTGTCGAGGAATCAGTGATTTGCACCGTCGGTCGGCTTGATGTCCAAAAAGGGCAGACCTACTTGCTCAAGGCCGCTCCTGCTATCTTGCAAGCATTTCCCAACACGCGGTTTCTGATTGTTGGCGATGGTCCCGACCTGACAAAACTTCAGGCGCTTGCCCAGGCCGAAGGTGTGTCAGAACGCGTCATTTTTACAGGGCTGCGTCGAGATGTACCGGCGCTGCTGGCGCTGACAGACGTGGTGGCAATTCCCTCTATTTTTGAAGGGGGGCCGCTCACGCTGTTAGAAGCGATGAATTTGAGTAAACCGGTTGTGGGCACCCCAGTTGGCTTTATGGCAGACCTGATCAATGATGGAGAGTCAGGTTTTTTGGTACCCTGCCACAATGTATCCCAGCTGGCTGAGAAGATAATTTTCTTACTCCAAAATCCACAGCTGGCCAAAGCAATGGGTAATCAGGCAAGGCATATCTGCCAGAGTTACGATATCTCTCATTCACAGCAGCGACTTAGGGAAATTTATCAAGAATTGGTCGTTTAATTGCCTAAGTGTAGCCATTATTGTTAGTCACAAATTTAGTCAGAACGGTAAGGAGATCGTATGAAAGTAGGCGTTGTGGGTTGTGGAACGATAGCAGCATTTCATCTGCCGACGATCACTCAGCACGACCGGGTGGAAAGTGTGAGTATTGTAGATGTTGATAGGCAGAAAGCGGATGCGATCGCAGCCCAGTTTAAAGTCAATCATGTCTATCAGGATCTGCAGCAAATGCTGGAAGAACAACGTCCTGATGTCGTCCATATTTTGACACCGCCCTCTCTCCATGCAAAGCTAGCCATCCAGGCGATGGACCACGGCTGTCACGTTCTCGTTGAGAAACCCATGGCGCTCACCATGGACGATGCGAACGCCATGATCGACGCGGCTCAAAAAAATAAGGTGCAGCTGTGCGTTGACCACAACTTTCTCTTTGATCCCAACGTTCTCCAAGCGTGGAGACTGATCCAAAC
>NZ_JADEXP010000655.1 GCF_015207065.1 Leptolyngbya cf. ectocarpi LEGE 11479
CGCACATAGATCTATCCTGATAAACCACTACTGGTTCTAACATGACGCCGAGGAAACTCACATGGGTTCCCAGGTGGGTCAATTATCTAGCTTACAATTAAGATCTAGTCTGAAGTATTAATCATTACTAACCTATGACCATGGGCAGGAACCCCTTCGAAGTACTTAAATTCCGCACCCATGTACTGGTTACATTTATATTGAGCAATCTGTTAGTAGGCACGGTCTACGCGGTACTCGAATATAAGCAATGGCTGCCCTGGCCCCTCCATGACAAATTGTGGCTGCCGGTACAATTTATGATGATTTTTGGCCTGGTCTGTGTCATTTTGCTAGCCACCGGTCGCCGGGCCGGGCTGCAGTTAACCCGCTTGTTTGGTCCTCCGCCCCGTTTTCCGTGGGCCTATGGACTACTGCTAATTTCCAGCATGCTAATTTTCTCGTTTAGCAGTTTTTTATTATTGTTCTACCCAGTGTCGCTAATTGCACCTGGATTTGTAGAAGAGCGTCTCACCGAGCAGCTGCTCAGCGTCGAAACCGTAGCCCCCGAACTGTATCGCTATCTGATGCTGTTTGTGGTGATCGTTTTTGCCCCCATCGCCGAAGAATTTGTATTTCGAGGCGTACTCTTACAGCGCTGGGCAATCCGTTGGAATTTGCCTACGGGAATTGTGCTGTCGTCGCTGTTGTTTGGGTTGTTACATATCAATAATCCCCTGGGACTAACCATGTTTGGTGTGATTATGGCCCTGCTCTATATTCGCACCCGTAGCCTGTGGGCTCCCATTATTGCCCATGCCCTCAACAACATTATTTCTGTCGCTCCAGAGTTGTTGTCATCAACCCCTCAAACATTTGACCTTGGGGACTTTCAACAAACCTGGTGGGTTGGTTTGATCGGTCTGGGGTTGGCTGCGCCTACCCTGAGTCATTTTATTTACAACAGCTGGCCCCAAAAATCCATGCGACCACCGTATTTTTGGGAATAGGTTGAGTATCGTAGTTCCTG
>NZ_JADEXP010000656.1 GCF_015207065.1 Leptolyngbya cf. ectocarpi LEGE 11479
CTGATTCTAGGGTTGAAAATCTGTTTCCCAAAGGGTCTTGACTAAGCTGGTTGATTTCAGCAGCGGCAGCGGCAGTAGCTTCCATGGTTAAAATCTTGTCTTCGATTTGATTAAAGGTGCCGCCGTTGATTTGGGTCATCATTTCGTTTAGCTTTTGGCTGGCCTTGGCGGAGCGAGCGCGGGCGATATACATGTCTTTTTGGGTGCGGGCCTGGGCAATTTTGCTTTCCAGGGTCCGCATGTTGGCTTTGAGCTGCTGCACGCTTTCTTTTTGCTGCTGGAGCTGGCCTTCAATGGAGTGGGCTGTTTCCAAATAGCTCTGACGGCGGTTGAGGGCTTCACGGGCTAATGTTTCATTGCCTTTGGCCAGGGCACTTTGGGCGCGATTGTAGAATTCGCGGGCTTGGGTATGGGCCTGGTCGTACTGACGTTCGCTGCGTTTTTGGGTTGCGATCGCAACTGCAACTGCCTGCCGTAGCTGCAGCAAATTTTCCTGCATATCGGCAGTCGTCTGTTCTAGCAGCTTCTCTGGATCGTCGGCTCCATTTACAGCATCATTGAGGCTGGTGCGAACGACCCGGAAGAAACGATCTAGCAATCCCATGGGGTTTCTTGTTTGACAGGTATAAACAGCGTTACGCCGTGTAGAACTAACGATAGATTATCGTTGCTCTTAGCATAGCAGGGGGCTATTCGTTCGTTGGGCCAACGAGTTCTACGGTGGCACCCTGCTGAGTTAAAAATGCCACTTGGTCCTCGGCCTGAGCGCGATTATCAAAGGCTGCTAGCTGAATACGAGCACCGGTCTTAAAATTACGCACAAAGGCATCGGGGACCAGCGTACGAGCCTTATTGAGGGAGGCATCGCCAGTGTAGTTGGTAACAATGTAGAAATTAGAGCCGGTAGTGGCCGTAGGAGCCGGAGCCGCCGGAGCCGGGTTAGCAGCGGTGGTCTCAGGGGCAGTAGTCGGTGAGGCCGCTGTCGGCGGGGTAGCCGGTGGAGTAGCC
>NZ_JADEXP010000226.1 GCF_015207065.1 Leptolyngbya cf. ectocarpi LEGE 11479
CTATCGAAGGAATGTTAGAAAGAGAGGTGCGAAGAGACCTGGTGCATAGTGCTAGGAAGGCGAATTTATTTTTGATCGCTGTCTAAGAATTGAATAATAAACTGGTCCCTTGAAATTTTTACAGCTAACTCAAGAGCAAAAAACTTTATTTGAGAAAGACGGTTTTCTCGTTGTTCGTGATGCCCTCGATAACGCAGAGATATCTCATCTACTCAATGCTGGAGATAACTTAGCGGAACCCTTTTTGCATAAGGCGAAGGTACTGAATAAGCCTTGGTATAACGACTTGGACTTACGACCTAGTCTGCTATCAGAAGATGCATTCTATAATTTGATCCCCCATGCATCTACGGTCCCTCTCGTAGTACAGCTTTTGGGGCCTAATATTCATCTTCACTCTACCGATCTAATTTATAAGCATCCAGAGGATCCGAATCTACCGCCGTTTCGCCGTGGATGGCACCGTGATCTGCGCATTCCCAGGGATTTAGATCACCAGGCTTTACCAAGGGTTGGCATCAAGGTTTGCTACTGTTTGACTGATTTTCATGGCCCTGATTCAGGAATGACCTTGATGGCTCGTGGCAGTCATCTTCGAGATAAACCCCTTGAAATTCATCGAGGACAGATCGACCCGTATGATTTGGAAGTCTGCGATTTATCCCTAAATGCTGGGGATGCTGTGTTGTTCGAAAACCGTATCTTTCATACAGCCACACCAAACCGTAGCTGCCATGTTGCCAAACGGATTATCTATGGCTATGCGTATCGTTGGATGAAACCGGAAGTCTATCTTGACGTTCCCAATAAAACACTTTTAGATAAAGCCGATGCCGTTACTTTTCAGTTATTGGGTGGATATCGAGACATTGACACTCCGCCCTGGGCCTTAAAAGAATGGGTCACACAATACGGTGTTGAACCAACCTTAGTGCCATGGACGATCGAAGTTTGACAGCTCTTATCTAGAACCATCAGTTGGGGAGGCACTATGGCTTTGAGATTTCACTGGATGCTGCCAAAAAGTGGAGAGATGGTGCTAAAAACAGCTCAGCAAGCTGCCATCAATCGTATTCGATCCACCTGTGATATCTCAGATGCTTCCCTAACAGATATGCCTGGCTGGCTCAGCTTTGCCCGTCAGGCTGAGTTAGCTGGAATCGAGTCATTATTGATCTCGTTTAGCTATTATGAGCCTGATCCGCTAATAATTTCCTGTGCCCTTGGCCGCTCAACAACTCAACTCAAATTTCTGGCGGCCTATCGTTCAGGCCTCATTCAGCCAACCAGTTTTGTTCAGCAAACCAATACCCTATCTGCCTTGATTGGGGGACGCGTTGCCTTGAATATCGTTGCTGGTAGCTCCCCCAAAGAACAACGGGGGTACGGTGATTTTTTAGATCACGATCAGCGCTATGCACGGGCCGAGGAATTTCTGGAAATCTGTCGCACCTTTTGGCAAGATCAGGGTCCTGTCAATTTCAAGGGTCGCTATTATTGCGTGGAAGCTGGCAATATACATACTCCGTTTTCGGCACCAGCTCGTAGGGCACCCGAAATCTATGTGTCTGGTCATTCCCAACAGGCTCAACAACTAGCATTTTCCCAGGGAGACTGCTGGGTGCGGACAGCAGATAAGCCCGAGAATCTGAGCGCTGCTGTGGCCAATGCCCGTAAACAGGATATCGAGGTCTGTCTCAGGTGTGGCATTATTTGTCGGCCATCGTGGGAAGAAGCTTACCGAGCGGCTCAAGCCCTGTTGCCTGATCACATTGGTTGCAGTCAGCATGAAACGATTGCAAGCCGCAGCAACTCCCAAATGTTTCAACAGTCCATGCAGGTCCAGCAGGATGATCCCCATTGGTTAAATCAATGGTTGTGGGACGGCTTGGTTCCTCACAATGGTCCAGTGTGGATCACGCTAGTGGGAACTCCGGACACGTTAGCCAAGGCATTCCTTGAATATAGACAGATTGGCGTCACACAGTTCATTCTTTCGGGATGGCCGGAATCGGATGAACTGCTGATCTTTGGTCGGGATGTTCTGCCACGTATCAGGGATATGGAGTTAACACTTGAGAAAGAGACTCAAGTAGAACTTGCCCAGCGTTAGACTTGCTTTGGTGGTGATAATCGTATCGAGATGTGGGGACAATGATGGGACTTAGATTTCACTGGATGTTGCCAAAAGGTGGAGAAATGACCAAGCAAGAGACTGCTCGTGTCCTAACCACTCGCAGCAGATCCCTTGCCGGTTATCCAGATATGGATGGATGGTGTCGGTTTGCTAGACAGGCAGAAGACGTAGGCATTGAGTCTGTGTTACTCTCCTTTGGCAACTATGAGCCCGATACGCTGATGATTGCCTGTGCCCTGGGATTAGCAACCCAGAAATTGAAATTTATTGTGGCTTATCGGCTGGGATTAATGCAGCCTACCACCTTCGTACAGCAAGTTAATTCAATTTCTACGCTGATTGAAGGACGGATTGCTTTAAATATTATTGCTGGCAGCTCCCCTAGCGAACAGCGAGGCTATGGAGATTTCTTAGACCACGATCAGCGGTATGCACGGGCCAAGGAATTTTTGGCCATTTGCCATGCTTTTTGGCAGAGGAACGTTGCAGTCAACGTTAAGGGCAACTTCTATGACATAGAAGATGGCAAGCTAAATACACCTTTTCTCGCCCCCGATCGGTCGGCTCCTGAAATTTATGTTGCTGGCCATTCTCAACAGGCCATAGATTTAGCTTGCACCCAAGGTTCTTGTTGGTTAAGGGTGATTGATACCCCCGAAAATCTGAAATCTATGGCGGAGCAAGTCGGGCAAGAAAGGACCGATATTTGTCTGAGGCTATGTGTGGTTTGTAGGCCGACAAGAAAAGAAGCAATTGCAGCAGCGGAGGCTCTAAGGTCGGAGGATGCTATTGTTAAACAGGTGCGAGATTGCTTGGCCCACGGCGATTCCCAGATGTTTAAGGATTCTTTGGCGGCCTCAGAGCAAAGCGATTGGCTAAATCAATACCTATGGACGGGGCTGGTCTCTAGCTATGGTGCCTCAGCCATGACGTTAGTGGGCACACCAGAGGACTTGGTAGAAGCGTTTTTAGAATATAAAAGTCTGGGAGTGACTCAATTTATTCTTGCTGGGTGGCCAAAACTAGATGAGATGCTGATCTTTGGTCATGAAGTCTTACCTTTAATTAGGCAGGCAGAGCAGCAACAGGAGGTCCAACTTGTATAAAACTGAACTGTTTGTTAGATCCTGAGGCAGATTTTTGGATCGATTGTACAATTTGCAGTCAAGAGAATTATAAAGAGTAAAGAGGATAACTGTGACAGCACAAGCACCTAGAGCCTTTAATCGGCACATCTACCATGATAATCGTGCGATGGTTTTCTATGGCACAGATGACGGTTGCCAGGATGGATCTTTTGGCGAATTTGCAGAATTCAAATCCCACTATGAGACTGTAGAGCCATCTCGACGTGAGAATATCCACATGATTAGTGTGGTGGGAGGGTTATATGGTCTCAATATGATCCCGTTGTGGAAACCTAAGAAAATTACTATCTTTGATATTAATCCTGCTGCCATTGCTTACTTTAAAATTATTCGGCGAGTTTTCACCGCCAGCAGCGATGTTGACGATTTTCTCCATCGTCTCACCAAAGGAGCCTATGCAGCAGAAACAGAGATGGAAAAATTTATCCAAGAAAATATTTGCATGAAACAAAGGGGGGATTTACCTCGTTCTCGAGGTTCGACGAAGCGCCCCTATAAAGAAAGTTGGCAATATGCATTTGAGCATTTTGATTTAACGAAGCAAATCCTATCTGAAACGCCTTTAGAGATCCGTACTGAGCCTATGGAAAGTGAGAGTTTTAGCCAGTGGATCCAGGAACAAGATAATCTCTGGATTTATGCTTCAAATATTACTCAGTTCCATTATTTTGATTTGGACTTTGCTAATCCTAGTAATGTTGTGATTGTCCAAATTATCTTTCCGGAACAGCCTCAACTGTTAGATTTAGCCCCCTTGAGTGGGGGGCCTGTACGGGTCAAATTTGAAATTCCGTTGCGGGCAGAGCCTATAGTACCAGCTGTCTAAAGCAGTGTTGGTTGTTGTATTTATAATTTCAGGACGGCTATTTTATGACGAACAAAATCCCAATTGCCACCAATGCGGCTCCTCCATCTATCGGAACCCATACCCAGGCAATTCGCACGGGTAATCTGGTTTTTCTGACGGGACAAACAGGGCGGGATCCCAGTACGAGTCAATTGGCAGAAGGCTTAGAAGCTCAAACTCATCAGATTCTCGCTAATGTTGATGCAGTGCTAAATGCTGCTGGATGTCGTCGGGCAGATATTGTGAAGGTTACCTTAATGCTGAAGGATATTAAAACCTTTAAGGCATTTGACCAAATCTATGCAGCCTGGTTGCCTGATCGAGGTGAGTCACCGTTGCCAACACGTACCGCATTCGCTGTGGCTGATCTACCTGCGGGGGCGTTGCTAATGCTTGATGTCATCGCAGCCTATCCTTTTTCCTAATGCATTTTGGTTGGACGAGATCAAGCATGATTGATTGTATATGACAGTATTTTGGGATCATGAAACCATTCCCCAATTCTGCAATAATTAATGTGCCCGTTCCACTGGCAAGACAGTTGTTTGAAGTGGCTGAGCAGCTGCCATGGCGTTCCAATCAAGAGTATTACGATGTTGCTTGCCAAACTGAGGTGTTTAATAAGCTTCAAGAAGCTTGTGGAGAGGGATTTCAGGGGTTGATTGCTGCTATTCAAGACTGTTTAGAGACTCCGCCGTTTAGTGCTTTAGTCAAAGGATTACAGTTTGACCAGGGGCATCGCTTGTTTGTGGCGTTAAATCGGGCTTTTGGCGTACTTGTGGCTACTCCCTATGATCACAAGTCTCCACGCAACCAATTAATTCATTATATTCATCCGTCAGCGGATCTTGCGATTGCATCAGATCTACACAAGCAAACAGAGCGACTTCATACAGACTGTGCCGATTGGCCGGAGCCCAGTAAGTATATCTCCATGCAATGTGTACGGCCAGATAGTCATGGTGGAGGCCGCTCACGCCAAATTGATATGTATACACTGCAACAGCTTCTGGCATCCTGTGCCGAACCAGGTATTTTAGATAAACTGCACCAAGAACATGTTCCCTGGCAACTGGCCGCTTATCTCGGGGGTGGAGTAGTATGGCGACCGATCTTAACCAAAAACAGTATGTGTTGGCGGCGCTACACCATTGATTTTGCCTTGGCAAATGAAGGAGTTGAGCTGTCGAAGTCTATGCTAGCCACCCTCAATATTTTAGATGAGGTGATCAACTACACCGATCAAATCATCGACTTTGCCCTTGAAACCGGAGATTTTTTAATTTTAGACAACCAACGTTGTTTGCATGCAAGAACGCCAATTACCAATCCTGATACCCAGCGATTAATGTTACGTGCTTGGATACAGTAAAGGAGTTGATCATGGTTTTTAAGGAATATCATTATGTCTTCAGTTGCATACAAAAAAATACAAGATCGAGAAATCGATGATCTCACGTTAGGGGAGCGGCCATCACTGAGTTTAGAGGCCTTGATAGGTACCTGGCACAATACCAATACTGACAGTCAAGGAATTGTTAAGGTCATTCTTACGACTGATAACGGTCAGCTCACTGTTCAGGCGTTTGGTGCCGGTCAATCTACTTTACATGATTGGCAAACGGTTGTCGTTGATGATGTTTATGCCAGTAGCCTCAGCTCGCAGGCAGCCATTTCTTATACGGCCCGCTATCAGTTTGACTTCAAGCAGGTTGAGCTTCAGGTTAATCAAAGTAAGGGATTGATGATTATTGCTAGCCATCATGTTTTCCTTGATGGTAGTAATCGCTCTAATTATTTTTGCCGTGAGTTTTTCCAAAAAGCACCTTAAAAAACGGATTACCTATTAGCCCAAATCTAGCTCACAATCAGGAGTATGCTCAATGTCAACCCTTTTATACAACTGTATTAGTGACCAAACAGATACTGATTCAGCAAAAAGTTCTAGCTTGCAGTTTGATCCATCTTTTTTAGGAGTATGGGACAGTACTAATGCAAATACAACTGGCATCAGGCGTGTAGAACTCAAAGCTCGCAACAATCACTTATTTTTGCATGCCTATGGAGCCAATGATAACGACCTCAATGATTGGGGAGACGTGGAAGTTGAGCTGTTTGCAGATCGAGTTGATGCCCACGTGGCTACGAAATTCCAAGCTTTTTATGATTTTGACTTCATGGAAATTCGAATCCATGCTTGGGTCAAATTAGGAGTACTAGTGTTTGCCATATTTAATCGATTCAAAGATGATAGCGGCCGATCAAATTACTTTGATCGTGAGTTTTTTGCCCAACAGATAAGATAATGATGTGGGCTGTCATATATCTTGTGCCAGCCTTTTGCTATACCAAACTAGGGCCTTGATAAAGGTGTCTATCTTACTTGTCAGGCTCGGATCCCGTAAGTTCCCTTCCGAATCAAAAACCTCTCCTACTTTAGACACTAATAATTTTTCGGGAATAGGCATTCCTCCTAGAGCAAGACAGACCAGCCGTAGCTGCATAAGACAATTCAGACCCCCTAATCCCCCTGAGGATACCGTGCAAATGCCGATCGGTTTACGTCGCAAAACTTGAGGTTCAAGGTAGTCAAGGGCATTTTTTAAGGCTCCAGGGTAACCATTTTTGTATTCTGGAGCCACAATCAACAGAGCATCTACCTGACTCACCTGTGAGCAGAAGTCTAGCAGGGTCGTGGGGGGATTTTTCATGTCGCCTAGGCGCTCCTCTAGAACTGGCAGCTGGTAAGCCTTAAGGTCAATTAATTTTGTTTGAACATCAGAGTTTTTGCTAAGTTGTTTCCAAATCAACTGGGAAACGTTTGCGCTTTGTCGGCCTTCTCTGACACTACCCAGCAAAACAGGAATTAACAGGGCCCGCTCTGTCTTTTCTCTTTTGATCATCTATAAAAATACCTCATTTATACAACATACTATAGGTCTTTTAAACCTAGAAAATCAGCTGTCCAATAGGGTTTAGGCTCTACGATGCTGCGTCCTAGGGTAATATAGCTATCCAAAACGGGTGTTTCAATTAGAGCTGTTTTAGCCAGCGCCTGCAGTGGGAAAAGACCAAAGGGTAAATCTTCTGTTAGATAGCGATGCTGAGGATTGCCGACATTGGTACAGGAGTAAGCATGGAGCTGTTGAACATGCTCAAACAGCGAAGGACCCTTTGTACCATAGGCAAGTTGATAATGCTGGCAAATGTCAATCAGAGGGGAAACTCCTAGATTTTGACCGATAGTAACGCGATCTCGATCTAACATTTCAATCAATTGGACCGTTTGCGGACCTAAATTATAGTAAGGATTATAATCTTCTCCTGTTTCCCACTGGGCAAACGAAGCCCAAATCAAGGGTACATGGATGATGTCGTTACATTTATTGAGATTTACGGCTAAGGCATCTGGTAGCGGATATAGGTGCTTAAAGAGAGGCTGATACTGGCTCACCAGACGTTCTGTGAGTTCTGGGGATTGGGCAGCTACAAAACATTTGTTGGTTAAGGCTTTAATGGCCACCTGATCTTGACCGTTGCCTCGACTAATAAAAGGCATATTGTGAACATCTGCGATCGCAGGTAGCCGATGCTTCGGCACCCCTGTTTGTTGCAAAAGCTGACTAAAGGCACGTCCTGCAAAACGAGCCGCACACAACAGCAAGATATTCATACCGGGCTGACAGTAGGACGATAACTGTTCCGCATAGGGCTGCAGATCTTGCCCTCGACAACATAGAATAATATTGGATGGCAGTCGACCACGGTGCACAGCCGCTATATCTACAAAGCGGTTGGAGTAAAGAGCCACTGGAAAGCTCCCCTGGGCAATGGGACCTGAGGACTGGATGGTTTGTGAATGTGTGGTAGATGCCCGTCGGGAAATCAGATAAACAGTGTGGCCTTGACTACTGAGATAAACAACACTAGCTAAACCAATGTGGCCACCGCCAATTACTAGAAAAGATTGCGGTGACATTTAGGTTTCCTCCCTAAGTTTGCTTACACAAAAGATCACTTTATAGTTGTAAGAACTTTCCGGTATTATAAGGGGCAAACTCTAGCAGGAACAGGTACATCTAAAAAGTTACATAACTCTTGCCAACCAAGCTTGTGATCGAGCGATAGAAGCAGCAAATCAGTAGGACGATTTTGAAAGTAAGTCTTAACCTCTTGCACATGACGATCATAAAAATCTGACAATTGATTTAAATGATCAGGCGTTAGCTCTGACAATGACTGTTGCATAAAATATCCTCTGCGTGGCCATTGATCAGATATTTTCTGTAGACATACCTGTTTATCACTTAGTGTTAGAACAAAGCGACTATTAGGATAAAGTTGATCTAATCTTTTGTAAGACTGAGCTGCAGCGACGGCAAAAATCCCATCAAAATGCTCCAAGCATGAAAAATCGTAGCTTCCATTCAACATCACCTGGAATTGATGGGAAAATGTTTGCGGATATTGCACTAGATTAAACCCTAAAATATTGAAAGCCTTTACTACCTTTTGTAAACCAAAGGTATGTAAGCCAATCCCAAAAATTTTATAGTTTAGAGCTGGCTTCCACCGATGTTCATGGCAATGAATAAATTCAATAACCTGTTCTCGATCTAGTTTTTTTTGAGGAGAGATTTGCCGTTTACCTAACTCATACGTTGCAATTTGAGGTAACTTAGCAATTAATTGAGTCATTTCTGGTCCAGACATAATCTCAGAGGTGGTTTCTTTGATATAGTTCATGGCCATACGAGCCACTTGAAAATCGACGTTGCTTCCACAATTCCTCCAATAGGCTTCATTCTTTTGAAATTGGGTATTTAGATATAGCTTATGTCCATCTCTTAATTGTCGTAATGCATATTTAGCAAAAATGTCGCAATAATCTTGAAAAAAATCATGCAAGATTTTGAAATACTTAAATGATTTATATTCCTTTAACTTTGTCATCGCTAGATGACGAATGCTTGATTCAGGCCTCAATGCATAGCGGATATCTAGATCAGTCACTGCCACCGACTGCATGGTTCTAACCACATCAATTCGAGTGATGTGTACCCCACAATGCTGATATCCCCTAAATTGATCTAGAACATAACAGTCCACATAGGGCAAAGTATTTGATTGCAAAAAAGGCGACATATCCTCCAAGATTAAGCAATCAGCATCCACAAATACTACATAATCGCAAGTATAGGAAAGCCTGAGCATCTGATCGACAGCCTTGGCAAAAGGCCTCACGTTTTCAATTATATGGACTCGCTGAGGATTGATATTTTGAATCGCTAAGTCTAGGGCGAGTTGAGCTGTCCGTTCACCGACAGACCGAAAGACCAAATCTATTGCTGTCATAAAAGTATCTCTATCTATCCATTAGTTAAGTAAATTATTAATAAGGATCCCAGCAAAACAATTCATTCATTTTACCTGCTCGCTCTTCAAACCTTCGCAGAGCGTATGGCTCAAGTTCATCCATCCATCGCAGATCTAGTGCAACACCAACGGGGTGAGTATTGTAATAACGATAACGATCTTTAGGTAGATCAATAAATGATTGCTCTAAATCCTTCATCTGTGCCTTTGCAACTAAAAATTGAGTTCCATTATTGCCACCCAGGGGGTGATGTTCAGTGAGATAAAACTGTAACATCTCAGGCTGATGGGAAAGTTTTAAAACATTAGCAGTTTTTGCAATGATTGCATCTGCTTGGGTCGCTAAAAGCTCATATCTCACAGTTAGTTTAGTATGACGAAAATCATCAAATAAACGTTGAGCAGCGTGTATCCGCTCTAACCATTCATCAATATGCTGATCAATACTTTTCTCTGGGTATTTTCGAAGCACAGAGTTTAGTACGGCTCGCCCATCTCGCTGTAAAAATATTAAGTAAATCTCAGCCGTCGTTTTTTCAAGTACTTCGATCTGTTGTTTAACCCAGCTGGGCTCCTTAGTTGAATCAATCAGTACTGGCTTTTGAGTTCTTATTGCGATCTGTTCATAAATATCAGAATCAGGATCAACAATAAAATCTTTCCACATTGGACAGTTTGTACCACATATTTTGCAATTCTGCTTTTTAGGTGGTTTGCTAGGGAGATTCAAAAATCGAGTTTTTGTCGCTTCTCCAATATAAAAGCATTGCGAGTGGCTACCTAGAATAAGTCCCAGTAACGTAGAGCCTGAGTGGCTTGCACCACACATAAAAATAACTTTCTGATTTACACGAGAATCGCTACCCATACGCAAAATATTGAGACATCGATCTCACTTCTTTCTCAAACTCTTCATGCTCGATTGGGAGCCAATCGCTAACACTGGGTACATTTGGCTTGGAGCCAGGTCGACTGTTGACAACAGCTTCAAATTGATTAGGGGTAATTTGAGTTTCAAAACCCCAAAAATGAATAAGTTCTTGATATCGAAAGGCATCTAGGTCTTGGATTTTTACT
>NZ_JADEXP010000227.1 GCF_015207065.1 Leptolyngbya cf. ectocarpi LEGE 11479
TCCATACCGCTGCCGATGGTCCAAACACACCAACCGGTCAATAAACTCAGCTAGCTCTGCGGTACTGAGACCCCCACCCCAGCACAGGACGCTGGCAAATCAAACCCCATGGGATGCTGCCCCGACAGCGCCTGGAGCATCACCATACCCAGACTATACAGATCGCTGCCAAAACAAGGCCGAGAAGCCTGCTGCTCCGGAGCCATATATCCCAGCGAGCCAATGGCCACCGTGAGTTCGCGACCGCCAGGTCCGGGGTCTACCTGCAGCGCCTTGACCGCCCCAAAGTCAATCAGTACTAGCTGGCCGGTCTCTGGTCGGGTCTCTGGTCGGGCCTCTTCCTCGCCAGTCTGACGACGCAAAATATTGCTGGGTTTTATATCCCGATGGATCACATTCTGACTGTGAACGGCGGCTAGTACCGTCAGCAGCTCCTGCAAACAGTGGACCACCCCATCCACTGCCATCGGGCCAGCAGCCAGTTCATCCGCCAGGGAGCGACCGGGAATATACTCCTGTACCAGATACAGCTCCCCAGCTTCCTCAATATGGGCCAGCAGTCTGGGAATTTGGGGATGTTCCCCCAGTTTATAAAGGGTTTCAGCCTCTAGATTAAACAGACGCTTGGCGGTTTCTAGAGCATTGCTGTTCTCCTGACTAACTATATAGACAGGATGCAGCTGTTTAACCACACAGACAGGTGCACCGGGCAACTGCTCGTCATGGGCTAGAAACACTTGCCCAAAGCCACCCTGGCCCATAAGTTTTTTAATCTGATATCGATTGGCCAGGCGTTGCCCCATAGGCTGTTTGCTGCTATCTAGACACCCCGTAGAGTCTCATAGTGTAGCTGAAACCAGTTATAGGTTTTGGTAATGCCGTCCTTGAGGGAGGTTTGGGCTTGCCAACCCAGGTCGCTTAGCTTGGAGACATCCATCAGCTTACGGGGAGTGCCATCGGGCTTGCTACTGTCAAAGACAATGTCACCGTCGTAGCCGATCACGTCTTTGAGGGTGATTGCTAGCTCTTTGATGGAAACTTCTCTACCACTGCCCAGGTTGATAAAGTCGATGCCATCGTAGTGGTCCATCAGGAATAGCAGCCCCTCGGCTAGATCGTCCACATAGAGAAACTCTCGCAGCGGGCTGCCGCTGCCCCACACCTCTACCGTGGGCTGCTGGGCTAGCTTCGCTTCATGAAACTTACGCATCAACGCCGGTAGGACATGGGAGTTGGCCAGATCAAAGTTATCGTTGAGGCCATACAGGTTCGTGGGCATGGCGGAAATAAAGTTGACGCCATACTGACGGCAGTAGTTTTCACACAGTTTGAGACCGGCAATTTTTGCGATCGCATAGGGCTCATTAGTGGGCTCTAGAGACCCGGTAAGCAAATGCTCTTCTTTCATGGGTTGGGGAGCCAGTTTTGGGTAGATACAGGAAGACCCCAGAAATAGCAGCTTTTTGACACCCACCTGATAAGCACTGTGGATAACATTGGCCTCAATCATCAGATTGTCGTAAAGGAAAGAGGCCCGGTAGGTATTGTTCGCATGGATTCCGCCAACCTTTGCCGCCGCCAGAAACACATAGTCAGGCTTGGTCGCTTCAAAAAACGCCTCGACATCGGCCTGCCGACAAAGATCAAGCTCTTGGCTACTTTTTAAGATTAAGTTAGTGTAGCCCTGGTCTTTAAGTGCCCGAACAATAGCACTCCCAACGAGTCCGTTGTGGCCAGCGACGTAGATCTTGGCATTACTTTCCATAATAAAAGTGTATATACAAGAATAAATAAGCGGTTGTTTCTAGCCTAAGTTTATCTACAGCTTATAGATTGGGCTATTGTGGCAGGATGACCCTTATGCAGACTCATATAAACTTTACCGACAGCAATATACTACCCGTTTATCAAACAGATATCAGGATATTTGCCGTTGCTGATTTAAGGGATGAACCGATCTGTTAGAGATGCTACGTGTCAGCATCTTGCAGATAAAACCATCCCGAGGATCAGCAACGCCGGATATTATATCGTTACAGTACTGGTGTAGAGGTCGTTTTTAATTGTGGCCTTCGTTGTTGTTTAGTTTGTAACAACAACGAGAGTGACTGACACAGACCGGCTGAATAAACCGAAAATACAAAGCCTTCCTCTTGTGATGGAGGAAGGCTTTGTCCCATTTTAACTAGATCTCACATGGCAACGGGGTACCGCCGAACGGCCTTAATACTTGTAGCTGTCGGTCTTGAAGGGACCCTCTACAGGTACATTAATGTAACTTGCCTGGGTCTCAGTCAGCTGAGTGATCACCCCGCCAAAGCCTTCGACCATATAGCGAGCCACTTCTTCATCTAGATGCTTGGGCAGCACTTCCACAGTAATGGCATTGGCCTTCTCAGCATCAGTCTTGTCAGCAAACTTGCGCTCAAACAAAAACATTTGCGCTAGGACCTGGTTGGCAAACGACCCATCCATAATCCGAGAAGGGTGACCGGTGGCATTACCCAGATTGACCAGACGACCTTCAGCCAGCAGGATCAAAAAGTCCTGGGGGTCATCGCTACGATACACCTTGTGCACCTGGGGCTTGACTTCTTCCCACTGCCAGGCTTTACGCATATAGGCCGTGTCAATCTCGTTATCAAAGTGACCGATGTTGCAGACGACAGCGCTGGGCTTTAGCGCCGCTAGCATATGGGCATCACAGACATTAACGTTACCGGTAGCCGTAACCAGCAGATCGGTTGCACCCAATAAATCAGCATTCAGACTAGCCGCTGTACCGTCGTTAACACCATTGAGGTAGGGAGAAACGACTTCAAAACCGTCCATGCAAGCCTGCATGGCACAGATCGGGTCTACTTCTGCCACCTTAACGATCATCCCTTCCTGGCGCAAAGAGGCAACGGACCCCTTACCGACATCGCCATAACCAATAACGAGGGCTTTTTTACCGGCCATCAGGTGGTCAGTTCCACGCTTGATGGCGTCATTTAAACTGTGGCGGCAGCCATACTTATTGTCGTTTTTGGCCTTAGTAACAGAGTCATTAACATTGACGGCGGGAATCTTGAGTTCGCCTTTCTCCAGCATTTCATACAGGCGATGCACACCCGTGGTGGTTTCCTCGGTAACACCGTGGATATTGGCCAGCATTTCGGGATACTTTTCGTGGATGTGGCCCGTGAGGTCACCGCCGTCATCCAAAATCATATTGGCTTCCCAAAGCTTACCCTCAGGGGTACGACAGGTCTGTTCAATACACCAGATATACTCGTCTTCAGTTTCACCCTTCCAGGCAAAAACGGGCACACCAGCTTCAGCAATGGCAGCGGCCGCATGATCCTGGGTAGAGAAAATATTACAGGAAGACCAGCGGACTTCTGCCCCTAGCTCGATTAGGGTTTCGATCAAAACAGCAGTCTGGATGGTCATGTGAATACAGCCGATGATCTTGGCTCCAGCCAAGGGCGTAGCATCACTATATTTTTTACGAATAGCCATCAGCGCCGGCATTTCACCTTCGGCAATGGCAATTTCTTTACGACCCCAACTGGCCAGGTTAATATCAGCTACCTTGTAATCTCTGGTAAGTGTTTGTGCGCTCATGGGCTCCTTAGTTCTTAGTTCTTGGGTCTCGGGTCTTAGGGGCAATTGCTATCTGACCAACCTATTCATTATGCCGTCAGATGAATTTCTGGGTAGTAGACAAAGGTAGGCTGCCAGGAATGTTTCCCATTCAGTCTGAGAAAATCCCTGGTAGATCCTATCCTCTTTACAAGGCTGTTTTCAGCTGTTCCGCCTTATCTGTCTTTTCCCAGGTAAAGTCGGGTAGCTCGCGACCAAAGTGCCCGTAGGCGGCAGTGGGACCGTAGATGGGACGTCGCAGGTCGAGCATGTTAATCAGGCCCTGGGGTCGCAGATCGAAGGTATCGCGAATTAGAGTGACGATGGTGTCGTCGCTGAGCTTGCCAGTGCCAAAGGTATTAATGGAAATGGAGGTGGGTTCGGCCACACCGATGGCATAGGATACTTGGATTTCGCAGCGGTCGGCTAATCCGGCAGCAACGATATTTTTAGCCACGTAGCGGCCAGCATAGGCAGCGGAGCGGTCTACTTTGGAGGGATCCTTACCTGAAAAAGCGCCACCGCCGTGGCGGGCCATACCGCCATAGGTATCGACAATGATTTTACGACCGGTGAGGCCACAGTCACCGACGGGGCCACCGATGATGAACTGGCCGGTGGGGTTGATGTGGTACTGGGTACCGGCATGGAACCAGTCGTTGGGCAGGACAGGTTTGATGATTTCTTCCATGACGGCTTCGCGGATGTCGCCGAGGGCGATATCTGGGTCGTGCTGGGTAGAGAGGACAACAGCATCAACGGCGACGGGTTTGCCATTTTCATAGCGCAGCGTGACCTGGCTTTTGGCATCGGGGCGGAGCCAGGTGAGCACACCGTTTTTGCGTAGCTGGGCCTGACGTTCTACTAAACGGTGAGAGTAGTAGATGGGGGCAGGCATCAGAACATCAGTTTCGTTGGTGGCATAGCCAAACATAAGACCCTGATCACCGGCACCGAGGTCTTTATCTGCGGCTTCATCGACACCCATGGCGATATCGGCAGATTGTTTACCAATGGCGTTAATGACGGCGCAGGAGGCTCCGTCAAAACCGACGTCTGAGCTATCGTAGCCGATACTAAGGATGACATCACGGACAATGTCTTCGAGGTCGACATAGGTGCTGGTGCGGACTTCGCCGGCAACGATGGCCATGCCGGTTTTGACCATGGTTTCGACGGCGACACGGGAGTGGATGTCGTCTTTTAGTAAGGCATCTAGAATGGCGTCAGAAATCTGATCGGCCATTTTATCGGGATGGCCTTCTGATACGGACTCTGAGGTAAAGGTGCTGTATAAACTCATGGCAAATGGGAATTACAGATAGTGGAACGGCCTAGGGGCAGCAATTACGAATAACGGCTAATTTATATTAGTTGATACGGTTCCAATCGTTAATGTTGCATGTAGCTGATGTGCCGTCGTGTGTCGCAGCGACGGCACATCAGCTACATCTAGCGTCCACATATCTGTCATGTATATCCGTCACATACACCTAGCGAGATGGCTAAAGGCATAGCATGAGTTCCAGAAGAGAACTCCATGGAGGCGGTCGTTACCGTCTTTTTCTCTCGATTTTGGACTTTTCTGGGGCCACTTTGCAACTCTGTCCCTGGGCTTATGAGTTAGCGGACATGCCGTGGTAAGGTAACCCTCAATATACGCATCAGGATAAGTTCATCACTTTATATAAGCTTTAAATAAAGACGCTTAGTCTTTGTTTTCTTTGATTTTTCTGACTTGAAATAACTTGGAAATAAGTTAAAAAAACTGACTCGTGCTTCATGCCTCTTGAGCTGACGAGTTTATTAACTGTCTTATATGGGTTGATCAACACGGCACTACTAACCTGACAATGCCTTACCTCGATTGATCTCTATGGTTAGAAGTAATATGTCAAGCAACTCTTCAAAATTCAAATTAATCCGATGTTTAGTTTTATGTTTGGGATTTGCGGCAAACCCGGCTACAGCGCTGGCTCAAAGTATTATTCAGGAGGCTGGAAGTACTGTCAGGTCGACGGATTCGAGTTTAGGGGACGATACAGCGGCGATTGAACAATTCGCACCGACCGATGGCATGGCTGAACAGGATAAGCCAGCCATGCTAGACGAGCACAATGCTGCTAGTTCCAGAAAACTAACGTTTCAGTATCTTCCCCCTGAAGATATTGGCACCCGTGATGGCGCTACGACCCAAGTTGTTGATATTTCTACTAGTGGCGAAGCCTATGAGCTAGTTGAGGATATCGAGATTAGTCAGCGCCAAAAAACAAAGAAAGCTAAAAAGGCTAAAAAAGCAAAGAAGGCTAAAAGAGCGAAGCGAAGCTGTGATGTCTTTTTTCAGGGCACTATTTTTGCGGGCGAAGAATTTATCGCAGCTGGGGACTTTCGCTCCGATACCCTGATTCAAATTTTTGAAGACGAAACTGCTTATTTCTCTGGAGCCTCTGCTCTACAAACGGTTGAATACTCCAGCACATCTTCTCAAACGGTTACTGAGTCTATCTCGGTAGGGAATGAACTGGGCAGTCTGACGGTTTCAAGGGCTGTGAGTAGCGAACTGACCTTCCAATATCGGTCTTCTGTGGATATTAATTACACGGATGTCGTGGTTGACCGAACCAGCGGCCAGGCGATTGTCACTGGGACCCTCGACGATGATGATGAAGCCTACATTGTGGTCTATGAGGGTAAAGGTGGTAAGTGCAAGCGCGGTAAACGGGGTAAAAAATCTAAAAAGTGCAAGCGCGGTAGCGAAGTTTTTATTCAGGGCACTGCAACGACTGGAGACGAGGCAAGAGACTGTAGTTCTTCTACGTTAATCCAAGTCTTGGATGATGAGACTCAGGTTGTCTTTTCTGATGTGAGTACATCCTACTGGGCTAGCAGCTTTATTTATCGTCTGGCTACATTACAGGTTGTGAGCGGCTTTCCTGATGGTTTCTTTTTACCGGATAACAATCTGACCCACGCCCATTTTGCAGCTATTGTCAGTCGGGCGTTTAATATGTCATCGGTGAGGGAAACGGTTTCTATTCGTAACGTCTCTAGAGGCTATTGGGCCTACAGCGCGATTCAGAAAGCTTATTCCATGGGCTTTGTCGATGTTACAAATAACACCTTTGACCCTAATCAACCGCTGACAAAGCTGGATGTGCTGGTTGCGATCGCAAAAGGTCTTAACTACACCGAAATTTCCTCTAGCAAGAGCGTTGACGAAATCCTCAGTGTCTTTACCGACGCCAATACCATTCCCACCGAGTATCGAATTTATATCGCGGCGTTGGTAGAAAGAGGTATTCTCGTTAACTACCCCAGTGTCAGCACCCTCAACCTCACCCGTGCCATCTCACGGGCTGAAACCTGCGGCCTTGTGCATCAAGCGCTTGTGAGCATGGGGCAAGTCGAGCAGGTTAACTCCAGTTATATTCTCAACTAACCTGCCAAGGATTAAGATCAAAACAATCTCTCCTAAGCCTTCTCTCAACGTTGGGAGAAGGCTTAAAATTTCATAGCACCCCCGTTAACCTGTGTCCGATGTCTGACTTTGTGGTTCAAGTTTACAAAAATGCCAGTTCAAACAAGGCACCTACTATCCACTTGCCCACAAATTTACCATCGCAAGAATTAACTAACCCACAGTTGGTTAAAGCGGCCCAAGGCCTGTTTGAAACTAGCGGTGTGCTACTGATTAAAAACCTGTTTTCTAAAGAGTTAATTACAAACCTGCAGACATCCTTTGTAGAACGCTACCAAGTCTATTTTGAAGACAAGGACTATGCCGATGCCCTAAAAGTGGGGGATAAGCGGCGCATGCTGACTGTCGATATTGCTCCACCCTTTAATAATCCAGATCTCTACGGCAATCCATTTTTGCTGCATTTGATGCGATCGCTACTGGGAACCGGCTTTGTTCTCGGTAGTTTTGGTGCTGTTATTTCTCTACCAGGCTCCAAGGCTCAACATGTTCATCGAGATCACCCATCCCTCTTTGATAATGAGGAACTGGATACCCAAATTCCCAGCTTTGCTATCACCTTAGTGATTCCCTTAGTGGATCTGACACCAGAAACCGGTTCCACCCGAGTTTGGAAAGGCAGTCACCGTCAGTATTCCTCTCAAAATCTGAGCAGGCAAGATGCCGACACCCCATATGTATCGACGGGATCATGCTACCTGATGGACTATCAGCTGCTACACGGTGGCACTGCTAATGTTTCTAATCAGGTCAGACCGATTCTCTATCTCAACTACTATCGCTCCTGGTTTCAGGAAGCCGTCAATTACGAGCAACAGGCCAGAATTCTACTGACAAAGCAGGAGTATCAGAAAATACCCGAACCCTATAAATTCTTGTTTGAACGGCAGAGAGAATCTTTAGGACTGCAGCAGACGTTGCCCGCCGTCGGTAGTAACAGAACCTATAAAGAATTCGAACAATTAACGTCTGCAGAACAGTCTAAAACGCTGGGAGAGCTGGCCAAAATTGCCTTGGCAAGTTACGGGTTTAAGCAAGCCCAACTTAAATTGATTACCCACGGCGATAATACGGTCTTTTCTGTAGTCGTACCCGAGCTAACTTCAGAAATATCGGCAGATAGTCCCTACGTGTCGAACCGGTTTGTGCTTAGAATCCATCGGGCCAGCTATCTGTCCCATGAAGCGATTGCATCGGAGTTAGTCTGGTTGCGATCGCTAGCTGCCAAGCTGCCAGTGCCCGAACCTATACCCACGTTAGATCAAAAACTTTGGACAATCGCTCGCACCTCAGATATTTCTGATCGGGTGTGCTCACTGACTCGATGGATCAAGGGAGCATCGCTGCTAGACCAGGCTAGACCCAGTAACTTACAAGACATTGAATTGGTCGGGCAGCTGATCGGAAAAATGCACGATCATGCCCACCGTTGGAGTCCCCCAGACACATTTACCAGACCATCCTGGAACTGGAATGGATTATTTGGAGAGGGTGCAGGGTACAGCAACAACGGTGCTAGAGTCTGGGAACTAATGCCACAGGCCTATCGTGGTCTGTTTGAGACCGTAAGTAAGCAGGTCAAGCACACCATGGCATCCCTCGGAGAAGAACGCCATCAGTTTGGATTAATCCACGGCGATCTATGGTTAGGTAATCTCTTAGTGAGCAACCGTCAAATCTGTCCCATTGACTTTGCCGACTGTGGGTATGGCTATTGGGGATACGATCTGGCTCGATTTTTGAGCTATTTCTCCCAAAGTCAAAGATTTGAACAGTGTTGTGAGAAATTATTGTCGGGTTATACTCAGGTGCGCGCGTTTCCAAAAGAGCAGCTGCCCCATATTGCGACTTTTATGGCAGCTCAGCAGGTCACTCTGGCCCTATGGCGAGTCAATCGAGCCCAGGACCATCCGTCTTTTCGGTCTACCTTGGCAGCCGATCTGCAGGAAACAGCAACAGAGGTGGAGACATTTTTGGCTCAGGAGGGCAGTTAGAGGACTGAGCGGAGTCGAAGTCCTCTAACTGCCCTCAGTCCTCTAATAGCCGCTTTGAGAGGGGTAGCGTCTGTCATTAGCCCGATCTCTTTTACACCAGACCCAGGCGTTGCAATAGGGGCAGACGAACATCGGTAAAATGCTTTGCCTGCCGTTTTAGCTCAGCCTGATTTGCTTCTGGAGACTCTAACACCTGACCATCTTTGAGCAGTTTTTCCCCCTGGACCTGTAGGATTGTCCAAATAAACGGGACCGGATCCACACCGCGCATGTGAGCCAAAAGAAACAGCTGTTCTGAACGGCTGATATCAACGCCGCTGCCAGTGATGGGAGAGGCCAGCACCTGGGTATCGGCACCAAAGCGTGCCCGTTTGAGAATAGCTGCATTGAGTTTTTCAACCGATTGTTTACGAGCATCACTTTTGGCCTCCGGCAGCGCTGGCGCAACGCTGTAATCGGTAATGAGAATCTTAAGTGCCTGACAGATAGACGAAAAATCTATGGCTGTCAGTGCCGGTTTTTTCATTAACTCTCGTAACGTTTGTGGTCCATCTGCCAACGCTTCAATCAGAGGTTTATAAATTGTTTCGTCCAGTTTGATCTGGCGATCAATTAGCTCAATTTCGTATTCAATGTCCTCAGGTTGAACCATCAGGGCAAACCGAAACTTGCTTAGCAATTCTATCTGTTCTAAGCCTGTAAGTTTAACGGGACCTTTGATAAACAAGTCTCTGCGAAATCGAGAGTTAAACAAAAAATCACGAATCGTTTCCCGCAGCGTTGGGTCCGAAATATCTTCAAGTAGCTTTAGTTGAGCCTGATCCAGCTTCAGATTGTAAAACTGATCGTCAATATCAGCCGATGTAGCAAATGACAGCTTGGCCGCGTCTAGATGCTGTACCACTTCAGAATGGTAGAGCGGTCGTGAATCACTATTAAAGTACTCATGGGCCAAATAGTTACGAGAGTCTCCTTGAAGTTCAGCTAGATCGTGCTTGACCGTAGGATTTTCCAGAAAATACCGAGCCTTTAGCCCCTGAAGCTGATGGGCAAAAGCAAATCCTTTTTCTACTTTCTGCAGGGTGGAGTCGTTGCCACCCCCCGTATATTGAATCATCAGTTCTCGCAGCGGCAGCAGTGATGACCAGCCGGGCAGAGCGTTGTAGCTAATATAAACAGCGCCACCCACCTTGAGCTTGCGACGCAATAACTCAATAATGGTTTGTCTGTTTTCATCCCCAACCCACGAGTACACTCCATGGAGCGCAATGAAGTCAAACGCAGGGGTATCGGTTTCTAAGAATTCGACGAAGCTATGGTCTGAAAACCGAATATTTTTTAATTGGGCCGCGTCTGCTAGTCGCTGTGCTTCTACTATATGGGTGGGATTAAAATCCATCCCCCAAAATTCTCCCTGGGGATTGGTGGCTGCCAAAATGTTGGTGGTGAACCCTTGGCCACAGCCCAGCTCGCAGT
>NZ_JADEXP010000228.1 GCF_015207065.1 Leptolyngbya cf. ectocarpi LEGE 11479
CTATGACCCTATCCGATCGTGGTTAGATAAACCAGTACGGCTCAACCCGTTAAGGTGTCGTGCTTATGCTCCAGGGGCTCTTTTTTCTAATTCTTTAAGTTCTTCACCTCATCTGGCAGCAGCTCCGACGGGCTACGGGAGGCGTCTAGGGTATTGAGCGATGACTTGAGCTTGGGGGCTTCGCGAATGCGGTTGAGTTGTCCCAAGGCCCATTCCGCTGTGCGCCGCACTTCGGGATCTTCATCCTCAGTAGCATGGCCTAACATCTGACTAATTTGCGTTACCAGATCGTAGACACGGGTTAAATCACGAATCGCATTTTTACGAACATCAGGGTTATCATCCTGCAGGGCAATGGCCAACGCCCGATTCATTGGTTTCAACGAACGGATGCCAATCTCTGACAAGGCTGCCAGGATTAAGCTCTTTTCCTTTGAGTCTGCATCCACCATGGTATTGACCAGGTGCTGCACAGCGGAGGAATTTCCGCGCTGACCGAGTTCCCAGATGGCCTTCCGTCGCTTAGTCGGATCAGCTACTTGCAAATTGGCGACTAGCTCATCCATGACATCGACTTTAGCCAACCGAGTAGTTGGTGTAGTTTCACCGATCGGATTTGCCGCAGATAGAGTCGGTAAACTGTCGTTGAGTCGATGATTGGAAGGGGTTACATGTTCTGCTGCTTGATCACTAGCTGTACCATTGGCTGCAGAATAGCCATTTAGAGCCGACTGCGCCGATGGGTGATGTGCTGCGTGTTCCTGCTGGGGTACCTCAGCAGGAACAGCGCCCCAGGGAGATTCCAGCTCATCATTGCGACCCTTGGCACGCTTGGCCAGTACAAAGCCAATACCAAAGCTACCCAGGGCGGCTATGATCGCTATCCCAGGCCATAGAAGTCCTCCACCTGACGATGGCGGTTCTTCGGCTGCTTGAGCATCTGTCTGACCATCCGTCTGCGCATCTGACGCGGCAGGAGCCGTTTCAGTGGCGGCAGGCTCAACGCCGGTCCCAGGCGAGACACTATCTCCAATATTGATTTCTTCGGGAAGAGGATCTGTGGGATTGAGTCGTACAGAGCTACCGTCGCTGGCTTCAGGATCGCCACCTTCAGACGGTTGCTCCGTTGCCCAATCTCCCTCAGTCTGCGACCCGGCATTGCCAGTTTCAGGAAGGCCGTCTGCTGGAGCCGTATCGGGAGTCAACAGACCGGGATTGACCGGGTCCTCTGCTTGACCGCGAAGTGTTCGGATCGCCTCAGCGGTTCCAGGCCCATAGATACCGTCAATCGGGCCATTATAATAGCCACGATTTTGTAACTCCTGCTGAATAGTTTTAATTTCCTCAACCTGCTGCTCGGACGTAGCGGTTTGCAGCGAGGAGTCATCGGGAAGACCACGCACATTTGGCACCGCCTGACCGGTATCAACAGCCGTACTAGGATCGACCGCTGAAGACTGCGCTACGAGCAGGGGCCGATTCTCGGCTCGCAGGCTCTCCACAGATAGTGTGAAAGCTGTCAGACTTGTTATCAATACTAAAGTAGAGCGCCAAATCATATCAGTTCAGTATCCAGTACCTGCGTCGTTCTGTTCACCGTTTAGATGGACTATTCAGTGGGGCAAATGGCAGATTCCTGCTCAATCCATACAACAGCCAGCTCATTCTGATGTTTTAAGAGCTTTTTAGTAAAAAATCATACAATTGCGCTGCTAACAGCCACTAGTCTATGCACAGCTCAAAAAATCAAATTGCCGCTCTAGCTAACGGACAGTAGCACCGGGCAACATCATAACTGTACCCAAATTTAGGGCTGTCAGTTCAAGGCAATAGCCTCAGTGTACCCACGACCCCATAAAAACTGCTGGCGGCGGTCGGTCAAGGCAATCGAAACAGGGATTGACAACTTGCAGCCAATACTAGCTTAAATAACGGTGTGATACGGGGACTGATTTATCAAGACTTCTTGGTATACGGGCAGCCTATGTAAAGCCTGGATATGTCTCAGGTGTTTAGGGAACCGCTGGGAGATGCAGAGGGTGCCGTGGTGCTCTTGAGGATATTGACTTTTCATGGCTTTGAAGCGGGATCGATCGGGTGCTGCGATCGCACCCACGTCATCAGTGCTTTTGATAGATCAGGACTAATCGATTCGGCTACCCTCATCACCGACGGTCCCGCCAATGTCTGTATCACTGCCTTGGTAATGACATCCCGCTGATTGACTAAATAGATACTGACCAGTGTAAAACCGACACCGATCCACTGAACCATGGTGAGGTTCTCAGCTAGCAATGATGTGCTGAAGGTGAGGGCAAATACGGGTGTGAGAAAAGTTAGTGCACTTAAGCTGGTCAAGTTACCCTTGGACGCTAGGTAGAAAAACACACCGTAGGCAAGGGCGCTCCCAAACACCGTTGAGTAAAAGATTGCAAGCCAGCCCGTCGTCGTAATGCCTTGCCACTGCTGTACCTCGGTGTAGGCCGATAGCCCCAGTAAAGGCAGCCCGCCAAAAATCATGTGCCAACCTGTGGCTACCACCGGGTCCACATGATGCGCAACATAGGCAATCATCACAGTGCCCACGGCCATTGATAAGGCGGCCAGCAGCATTAACCATTCGCCGTGGCCTAGTAGCTCAGCCAGCAGATCATCTACTGAGGCTAGACCCGCAAAGATATTAGTTTGAGCTGGCCAGTGCCCCGTTGATAGGGCTGTTCCCAGACCTGAGGTGGTTTGAATAATCCATTCATCGGGCAGCCCCAATAGACTGATACCCATAATCCCAAGTACTAGCCCTAGCCAACCCAGGGGACCGACCACCTCTCGAAATAAAAATCGGGCCATCAGGGCTACTGCAATGGGCTGAGAATCGATCATCACCGAGCCCAATCCTGCTCCCGTGCGCTGTAGGCCCTCAGCCAAAAATCCTTGGAAGAGGGTGCCATCGACTAAAGCGAAGCCCCCAATCCAGGCCCACCCTTGCCAACTCTGGGGCTGTTTGCGCCCTAGCAAAGCTGCCACCATCAGTACCAAGACACCCGCTGGCACTAGACGCAACGTGGCCAAAAATAAAGGAGTAGTGGTGTCGATCACCCCTTTCATCGCCACCATCGCGGTCCCCCACAAAAAAAATGGAGCAATTAAAACCAGTGTGGGTGTCTTTTGGGAGTTAAGCGGGGATGCCATGCAGCGAGGAACCTATGAATCTGACAGACTCTTAGTCTTATCATAAAGTAATGTTAAGTTCCGGGGACACTCCTCGCCAATTGATTGCTCCATCCATGGCTGACAGCAGCAAGCGGCAGCGGGAGTTTATAGTTATCATCTGGACTTTTAGTTGTTTATCAAGTTGCTTCTATGATTTGGCCATTCAAGCCACGCTTCCGTAAACAAATTGCCCGTATTGAGATTTCTGGGGCAATTGCGGGTGGAACTCGCAAACGTGTGCTGGAAGCCCTTGAAGAGGTTAAGGAAAAAAAGTTTCCAGCGCTATTACTCCGGATCGATAGCCCCGGTGGTACCGTTGGCGATTCCCAAGAGATTTACAGTGCCCTAAAGCAGCTGCAAGACACGGTGAAAATTGTGGCTAGCTTTGGCAATATTTCTGCATCGGGCGGTGTGTACATCGGCATGGGAGCCCCGCATATTGTCACCAATCCAGGCACTATTACCGGCAGTATTGGGGTGATTTTGCGCGGCAATAATTTAGAACGGCTGCTAGATAAGGTTGGGGTGTCTTTTAAGGTGATCAAGTCTGGCCCTTACAAAGATATTCTTTCGTTTGACCGAGAGCTTACCCAGCCTGAGCAAACGATTTTGCAAGAGCTGATCGACATTAGCTATGGACAGTTTGTGTCAACCATCGCCACCGCCCGCAACTTAGACGAAGCAACGGTGCGTGGATTTGCAGACGGACGCATTTTTACTGGTGCTCAAGCCCTAGAGCTGGGGGTGGTAGACCGGCTGGGTACCGAAGCCGATGCTCGCCGTTGGGCGGCTGAGCTGGCTGGCCTAGACCCAGAAAAGACTGAGATTTACACCATCGAAGAGCGTAAGCCGTTTTGGAATAAGCTCTTACCCGGTAATAGTCAGGGCAATAGTCAGATAGCATCTCCCTGGATAAGTCCACAGATGCTGGGCTGGTTAGAGTTTGAGCTGGCCTATCAGGGTATGCCTCTGTGGCTCTATCAATCACCTGGGACTACGCTGCCAGGCCCCTTTGGCGGCTAATCTGAGGTAAGCTCCCAGATCAGCCGACCGAGAACAGGCTACTCTATCTAAGGAGTTGGCTAGAAGCCAGTGCAGCAACAGATGGGGGATGGTCACCATGGAGCAGGGGGAGATAGGTCGCTGGCGGGTACGTGCGATTCGAGGCGCGACTACCGTAACGGAGAACTCGGTCACTGCCATAGAGGATGCGGTCACTGAACTCATTGATGCCTTGGAGGACAATAACCCGCTGACCACCGATGCCATGATTAGCGTCACGTTTTCGGTTACGACTGATTTGGATGCGGTGTTTCCAGCTGCGATCGCACGTCAACGCTCCGGTTGGGATACAGTACCCCTCTTAGATGTGCAGCATATGCAAGTGGCGGGCAGCTTGCCCATGTGTATTCGCTTTCTTATCCATGCCTATATGGCCATACCCAAAGCTGATATCTACCATCCCTATCTGCGGGGAGCGAGCGGGCTGAGGCCAGATTGGGCTAGTCTAACGACCTAATAATTGGGCGCAAATTTTTGCTCTGAAATATGGCGTTTAAGAACCATCGGGGCGTTGCACGCAACGCCCCGATGGTTCTTATTTTGCTTATTTTGAATGATCTTTCTTGGGATGAAAGCGGATACCCAGAAAAATATCGTAGATAAATCCCCAAAAGTCCTTACGACGCATCAGACCTAGGGACTGGGGAGAACCCTTTTCATCTAACAGAGGCTTCATCAATTCGTAGGCAGGTTTGTACTTGTACCAGGGAATAGAGGGCCATAGATGATGGACAAGGTGATAATTCTGTCCCATGATCAACAGGTTCAACACCCGCCCAGGATAGACTCGCGCATTTTTCCAGCGGTTCTTGTCTTCAAAAGGGCGGTGGGGCAGATAATCAAAAAATAACCCCAGGGCAACACCGACCACTAAAGCAGGTGCAAACCAATAGTTGGCAAAATAATCTAAAAAGCCAAACTGATAGGCAGAATAAATCAGGGCTGCCACGGTCAAACGACTTAAAAACCACTCCAATAACTCATACTTCTTCCACAATCGCCGCTGAAAAAAGTAAATTTCATGATAGAAAAAACGCGGCGCAATCAACCACAGAGGACCACAGGTGGAGACAAAGTGGTCTGGATCATTCTCTGGGTCGTTCACATTGGCATGGTGCTGCAAATGCACGCGTGTAAAAACCGGGAAGGTGAATCCCAGCATCAACGCGCTGCCGTGTCCCAAAACAGCATTGACAATGCGATTTCTATGGGCCGAATTGTGGGAAGCGTCATGGATAACGGTACCCACCAGATGCAAGGCTACCGTGTTCAAACCAAAACATATCCAATGGGGAAAGCTCCAGGAAAAGTACCCAAATGTGGAGACAGTTACGAGTGCAACTGCCCCTATGAATATGAGCAAATCCGGGCTGACACCACCATCTGCGTCTAAAAGATCTTTCGGCACTCGTCTGAGCACCGTCGAAGGGCGTGTTGCCACCGAAACCACAGTAATACTCCTTCACACCTATGTTACGAAGTATACGCTACCTAGAGGGAATAATAAAGATTTGTGACGTTATCTCATTTATGCCTTAATATTTCGCGACATGACTCGACCAGGTGTTGCTACTTTCTCGTTTCTAGATAGTCATGGGTTTCTGGGTTAGTGATTAGGCTGACCCAGAGATCCTTTGCCATAATTTAAGCTCTAAGGTATGCGTCAAATTGGACTACCTCCGACCGCCAGAGGTGTTGAAGCGGAAGCGAACCCTGGCATGATACTATCCGGTGGTTTGTTTGACACGTATGCACATCCAAAATAGCTGGGTTTTCGTCAAGACATTCGTTGACGAAGATTAAGCAGCTGACATCGGATGTGGTTTAACCCACTGTCTAACCCACTGACGGCTAGCCCACGGATAAAGCACTATGCCACTGCGCCATGCTCTGCGCCGGACTAAAATTGTATCCACCATTGGTCCGGCCACCCAGGATTCTGACACGTTGCGATCGCTAATTGAAGCTGGTGCCACCACACTACGTCTCAACTTTTCCCACGGGACCCATGACGATCACCAACGCAGTATTCGGTTGATCCGCCAGATCTCGTTTGAGCTCAACCAGCCCGTCGGTATTTTACAAGACCTGCAAGGTCCTAAAATTCGTCTAGGTAAGTTTGAAAATGGTTCTATCTGCTTAAAAACAGGGGATAGCTTTATCCTTACCAGCCGTCCGATGCCTGGGACGCAAACCATTAGCTCAGTGACATACGAGCCCCTCGTAGAAGAGGTGCCCACAGGCGCAATTATCCTCCTGGACGACGGTAAAGTAGAGATGCGCGTAGTCAGTAAGGATATGGAAAAGCGTAACCTTAACTGTGAAGTGGTGGTTGGGGGCAAACTGTCCAACAGCAAGGGTGTCAACTTTCCTGGGGTTTACCTATCGATCAAAGCGCTAACGGACAAGGACAGAGTAGATCTGGCCTTTGGTCTCGATCAAGGAGTTGACTGGGTGGCCCTGAGCTTTGTGCGTAACCCTCAGGACGTTCTAGAAATCAAAGAAATTATCGCCAACGCGGGCAAACGAGTTCCCGTTATCGTCAAAATCGAAAAACACGAAGCCATTGAACAGATGGAGGCGATTTTGTCGCTCTCGGATGGGGTGATGGTCGCTCGTGGGGATCTGGGGGTGGAGTTACCAGCAGAGGATGTCCCTATTCTTCAAAAGCGGCTGATTGCCACCGCTAATCGTCTAGGGATCCCGGTGATTACAGCCACTCAAATGCTCGACAGTATGGTGAGCAACCCACGACCCACCCGAGCAGAAGTCTCTGACGTGGCCAATGCCATTCTCGATGGGACTGATGCGGTCATGCTATCGAATGAAACCGCCGTCGGGGATTATCCAGTAGAAGCGGTAGCCACCATGGCAAAGATTGCCATGCGCACAGAGAAAGAACAAATTACCCAAAATTCATCAGAAGCCGCTGCTAGCCGCACGATTCCCAATGCCATTAGCCAAGCCGTTGGGCAAATTGCCTCCCAGTTAGATGCGGCTGCGATTATGTCCCTGACCAAAACCGGGGCAACGGCTCGTAACGTGTCTAAATTTCGCCCTCGCACCCCTATCCTAGCCGTCACTCCTCACACCGAAGTTGCCCGACGGCTACAGCTGGTCTGGGGGATCAAACCACTACTGGTCGTTGACCTGCCGTCTAGCAATCAAACCTTCCAATCCGCAGTCAACGTAGCCCAAGAAAAAGAGCTGCTACACGATGGTGATTTGGTGGTGATGACAGCTGGCACCCTGCAAGGGGTTTCCGGCTCTACAGACTTAATCAAAGTAGAATTGGTCACCGCTGTCCTGGGCCATGGCAAAGGCATCGGCGAAGGTGTGGCCAGCGGACGGGCTCGGGTCGTCAACCAGGCCCTCGCCGTTAGCAACTTTAATCCTGGTGAGATTTTAGTCGTCCCTAGCACTAGTGCCGACTATGTCGATATCATCCGTAATGCAGGCGGCATTATCACTGAAGATTCAAACCATGCGGGACATGCCGCTGTGCTAGGTATGCGGCTTGGCATTCCAGTACTAGTTGGTGTGACTGATGCCACCAACATTATCCGCGACGGCACCATTGTCACCATTGATGCAAAACGGGGCATGGTCTCCTCTGGTGCGTCCAACCTTTCCCGAGAGATGACAGCGGTTTACTAGAGCTTGTGGCCTATTAAAACTGTTTTAGCGGCTCCAGCTCAGCTCCAGCTTATATAGGGTAGGTTTGTCGCTGTCGCTTTGATTTGTTCTGAGCGTTGTAGTAGCTGTCCGCAAGCGTCCCAGGTGCCATTAATAAACATTTGTCGATTGCCTTCTTTTAAGGCGACCTCCCACGCTTGGCTACCAGACGAGATTTTGAGTATGTCTAAATCTATCGTCAGCTCTGTATCAGGTGCTTTGGTAATCAAGGCCTGAAGCTGAGCTACAGTAGCCGGATCCGCAGTTACGCAGGGCATCCCAATGGCAACGCAGTTACCCAAAAAAATCTCGGCAAAGCTCTCCCCAACGATAGCCTGAATACCCCATCGCATAATGGACTGGGGGGCATGCTCCCGCGATGAACCACAGCCAAAATTGCTATTGACTACCAAAATCTTGGCATCTTGATACTGGGGGTGGTCAAAGGGATGGTTGTTGCCAGCTCGATCATCGGCAAATACATTCTCCCCTAAACCATCGAAGGTGACACATCGCAGAAATCGAGCCGGGATAATGCGGTCGGTATCGATATCATTCCCCAGTAAAGGAATGCCACGACCGCTAACCGACGTGATTTTAGACATTGTCTGAACCATAGAGAAACAATCCTGCTGTATGAATAACAGAGCCCCCTTCCAGACGATGGCCATAGCCAGCTGAGATGTGGGGAAAAACGCTAACGTGTAAGAGGTTACCAGTTCTAAATGGTAGCTCGATATTACCCATGCTCATCAATAGACTTGCCCATGGCCAGTGTGTTTTCTGAAATGACCCCAGCTCATCAGGAGTTTATTCAAAAGCAGCAGCTCTTTTTTGTGGCTACTGCCCCTTTGTCAGCTGATGGGCATGTCAATTTATCACCCAAAGGCTTAGATACATTTTGCATCTTGTCTCCTACCCAGGTTGCATATTTGGATCTCACAGGCAGCGGTAATGAAACATCCGCCCATCTTGTTGAAAACGGGCGGATCACGCTGATGTTTTGTAGTTTTGACCGCCAGCCGTTGATTTTGCGACTGTACGGTGGTGGGATGACTGTATTACCCGATTCAACCCAGTGGACAGATGTAGCCCCTTACTTTGAACTCATACCGGGAGTGCGACAGATCATCGTAGTCGATGTGCATCGGGTGCAGACGTCCTGTGGATTTGGTGTTCCCATGTATGACTATCAGGGGCAGCGACCCACACTGCCAACATGGGCTCAGAAAAAAGGCTCAACTGCTGTGGCGCAGTACCAGATAGAAAAAGGGAGTACCAGTATTGATGGTTTAATCACTCCCATCGGTCAAGCTAATACTCAGGCCAATGCCGCCAGTAGCTAAAAAAACTGACGTATTGGCCTTTGCTCCCTTTCTTTAAGCGATCTCTCCTAATGGGCTCCTTACGCTTCGTACAGGAACTGTAAATCCCGATGCTCAGGAATACTAGCCTGATCGTAATAGGGACGATTGGTCAGCCAGACTGATTGATAGGGCTGCAGTTCATAAGCGGCATGCAAATCGTCAAAACGTTTGCCGCTAATCAGGTCCATCCAGCTATCGGTATTGACCAGGTTAAGCTCACTTAACCGTAGTGTATGAGGTTGATCGCTGAGGTTATGAATTGAAAAAATGCTCTGATCACGGGCGATACTCTGACGCCAGAACGCAAAAATAGCGGGATTTTCTGGATGCAGCGTATATTGAGTGGCGTTGGGGTGGAAGGCTTTTTGCTGACGACGAATTTGGATCAGGCGTGAAAGTTCCGCCAGCACAATTGACTGAGGTGTTTCAGGATCGCTTAAAAGAGCATCTAACCGCTGTTTGTCCCAGCAGTGGCGGTTAATGGAACGATTGTGACCTGTGTTGGCTACGCCGTCTAAGTCGTTAGGGGTGGCCAGTAAACTGTGGATATAGAATGCTGGAATCCCTTCTAGGGACATCATGACCGTCTGTGAGCAAATAAAACGCTCGATTTGCCACTGATCGGGTCCTTTGGCTGTACCTTGCAGGGCATCAAATAGGGAGATATTGATTTCGTAGGGAGATTCGCTACCGTCAGCCTTACTGCGCATGCTGATTTTGGCGCCAAAGCTTCGCATGGTCTCAATCAGCGTTGCAAATTCTCCGTCTTCCAAAAGACCTTCAGTAGGCCGTAGTCCGATGCCATCATGGGATGCGGTAAAGTTGAAGTAAGCACAGCCGATGGGCGCTGGTGGCATACTCATCATCCAGGTTTTGAGGTGATCGGCGCGCCCTTGCATCAATGCATTTAACAGCAGCGGTGGCAGGCTGAAGTTGTAGATCATATGGGCTTCGTTGCGATCGCCAAAATAGCTGAGGTTCTCGCGGTTCGGCACATTAGTTTCTGTAATCAGTGCTACTCCCGGATCGATCATCTGTATCAGTTCTCGGAAGGCCTGAATGACGGCATGGGTCTCAGGTAAATGAATACAGCAGGTCCCCAAAGACTTCCACAAATATCCAACCGCATCCAAACGAATGTAGCGGGCTCCGTGGTGGATATAAGCCAGAATAATTTTAATAAATTCTAGAAATACGTCTGGATTGCTGTAATCTAAGTCAACCTGATCGGCACTAAATGTGGTC
>NZ_JADEXP010000229.1 GCF_015207065.1 Leptolyngbya cf. ectocarpi LEGE 11479
CTTAATAGCAGTGGGATATCATCGACGCGTTCGTTACTGATCAACTGGGCCATTGCTTGGCTGGGATACGATTTTGGGCATTATTACGCTATTCGCTATTCTCCTATATTTTCTAGCGAACCGTGAGTTGAATTTTTAGTTCAAAACTGTTTGGGCTAATTTGACTACAACAGTGAACAAAGCAGTTGCGATCTCTCTTCTGTAGATATGATTGACAAAAACACAACATTAACCATGCCGTGAAAGAAGAATCTGTTTTGGATAGCACAACTATTCTCAACAGATTCCTCTACATTTACTAATCTGACTCAATTGACGACTGCCCTCAGTCAACGCTGTCGCTACACTGGAGTAAGGTCAAAGGCACCTCCTGCATGAGCAAGAGTCTTATCGAAGATGGTATTTTCTGCACCAAATATGAGGCTTGAGTCCAGACCTCCCCTGACAGAAGAATTCTTGCCTTGTGAACTGATCAAGTCATTCATGTTAACGTTAGACAATTCAACCAGAATAGTATTGTCATCAATAGTGTTGAGATCGCCTGTTCCACCATATAAAATTTGAGTGTTAGTGCGTCCCTGAATATCCACCATTTCTCTCAAAATCAAACTACTGCCAGGATCTTGACCAAGGAGAAGATCAGTTGCTTTATGAACCTGCTCCAATCTACCGATGGTTGGATGATCAATACCGATAAAGTCATTAGCGATTTCAAATCCGTCTATTCGCAATATGTCTCCTGATGCTCTATGCGGCTCTGTCCCACCACGAAGTAACCAATAGCGGTCTTCTGATCCCTGAATACCCTCAACAAATCCTTCTTCAAGCTGTTTTATTGTCGGAGAACTTAAATCATGGTCGTAGGTTGTCACCGCATTAGCAGTGGTTTCGCCAATGAACGTTCCTTTGGGCTTTTCATTCAGTATGGCTCTGGTTACCTCCTGATAGGCTAGCTTTTGGTCAGTTGGCGAAGTATATAACCGAGTTGAATCCATACCGCCTTCACCCTTAAAGAGATCTGGGCGATAAGACTGTAGAATAGCATTCACCGGCAGCTTGGCAATATCGTACGCATCAGTCAAGTCACCGTCCCCATTCAAATCAATACTGACATCACCTGACACTAAGACAGGTATTTGTAGTGTGGGGTTGTATTCTAAGATGCCGCTTGTTTGAGCTGTCACTAACGTCACTGAATTTGGAGGAGCCGTTAAACTGTAAGACCCTCCATTTGCCCCTGACTCTGAATTTCTCTTAACCGTTGTCACACTGCGGTTAAATTGGAAATTGACTTCGACTGCTGCGGTGAGTTTAGTTTCTTCGGTGGCGAGCAAGAGATCAGTACCAAGATCTTGTTCAACAGACACAGACACCTTACCACCAATAAAACCTCCAACTGTGGTCCGAGTTTCTGATGCAAACTGTTTAGTATCCTCCCATGTGATTGTTGAGGTTGGTTGAGCTGTTCCACGATTTCTTAGTAGCATAGAGCTGGTTCTAAAATCTGGTTGGAAATCGTTTCCTTCTTTATCTTCTGACTTGCCTGGTTCGATAACTTTTATCTCACTATCTACAATCTGTAATTTGAGATTACCTGTGTCGACTTTTGTTAGACCAGGATTTGCTTCTACTGATTCAGCATAGCTTTCGGTCCAAGCTTCTAGGCTAGAGCGGATATAGGAAAACATATGGTCTTTGTCATCAATGGGTTTTAGCTCAAGCTGATTGCTAGCGTTTGTTATATCTTGTGAGCCAATGGCGACGCCTTCTACAAAAGCAGCCTGTTTTTGTTCGACCAAGACGTTCGTTCCGGTCTCGGTAAATTCAAAAGCAATATTAGAGACATCGGCTCCGTTGACATCAATTTTGTCGCTGCCTCGTTCAAAGTCTTTGATGATTTGCACACCCTGCTCATCTAACACAAAGGTATCATTGCCATCATCTCCCCATAGTGTATTGCGACCAGCCCCACCGATGAGGGTATCGTCACCAGCTCCACCTTTCAAAATGTCGTCACTACCGGTCAAGCCTGCTTCACCATCGCTCAAGGCAACGTTGACGCCAAAGTGGCTAAAGGCAACAACATCGGCTAAGCCGTCGCCATTGACATCGGCAATTTGACGAGGGTAGCGCCCAAAGCTTGACCAAGTTGACGCCCCATCCTGAACACCAAAATGGTTGCTTGCTGCGACTGGGCTACCAAATTTACCATCTTCTTGGCCAAAGGCCACTGACGTACCAACGTGGCCAAAAGCAACAATGTCAGCCCGACCATCGCCATTGACATCAGCTAACTGACGAGGGTAGCGATCAAAGCTCGACCAAGTTGACGAGCCATCCTGAACACCAAAATGGGGACTGGCTCCTATGGGTGAGCTAAAGGTACCATCTTGTTGCCCCAAGACAACCATCGTGCCATAGTGGCCAAAGGCAACAATATCCGCCCGACCATCGCCGTTGACATCGGCTAGCTGACGGGGATATCGGTTGAAACTGGGCCATTCAGATGAACCGTCCTGGACGCCGAAGTGAGAACTGGCGGCTATACCGTTACTAAAGGTACCATCTTGCTGTCCGAGAGCGACCTCTACACCAAAGTGGCCAAAAGCAACAATATCCGCCCGACCATCACCATTAACATCGGCTAACTGGCGAGGGTAGCGATCAAAACTGGGCCATTCAGATGAACCGTCCTGGACACCATAGTGGGGGCTGGCGGCTATACCTTCACTAAAAGTACCGTCTTGTTGTCCGAGAGCTACTCCTACCCCGTGGTGGCCAAAGGCAACAATATCCGCCCGACCATCACCATTGACATCGGCTAGCTGACGGGGATATCGGTTGAAACTGGGCCATTCTGATGAACCGTCCTGGACACCATAGTGGGAGCTGGCGGCTATACCTTCACTAAAAGTACCGTCTTGTTGTCCGAGAGCTACTCCTACGCCGTGGTGGCCAAAGGCAACAATATCCGCCCGACCATCACCATTAACATCGGCTAACTGGCGAGGATATCGATCAAAACTGGGCCATTCGGATAAACCGTCCTGGACACCATAGTGGGGACTGGCAGTTTTCCCGATAGGTTCAAAGAGTTCTGCAAACTCTGAATCACCAATCAGAGTATCGTTGCCATTACCCCCAAGTAATACGTCAGCACCCGCATTGCCTACCAGCTTGTCATTTCCGGTATTACCCCGCATCAAGTCTTTGCTAGCGCTACCCCGCATCGTGTCATCACCAGCACCGCCGTCCATAAAGTTGTCATAGCTGTTGAATCGATTCCCATTGGCTGTAGCAATCTGGGTCACACCGCCCCAGGTTTGATAGGCAATTATATTGTCTGTATGGCTGCTAGTGAAATCACCATGGCGAGCGTGGGTGAAGATTTCTCCATCCACCTTAGCAGTCCATTTTTGGCCTCCGCTCATGTAGTTGATGATATTAGATGAACGGGCCTTGTTCCAGTCTCCGTTGGGAGCTTCCCGAAAGCCATTGCCCTCTTTTCGGGCTAACCACCACGATCCATCCCAAGCAGTATATTCAATAAAGTCTTCTCCTACGGATGCTCTTATAAATGCATTATTGGCAAACCGGGCGGTCTGGATGCTTCCACCCCAGTCTGTATAGTGCATAATTGTATCTGGATGTGAGACTGAAAAATCACCATTACGTGCATGAATAATTTCATCGCCTTCTATTTTGGCAGCCCAGTTTACGCCATTGAGTTTATAGCGGATAAGATTAACCTTATATTCTGTTGAGAAGTCTCCATTAGGAGCATGAACGAAAACGTCTCCCTCTCGCTTAAAGGACCACTTTGAACCATCCCAAGAGATATACTTAAACACATTTTCCTGAGAGAAGGTATCTGCAGTTAGGATGTCATGGCCATTGCCGCCTTGAGTGATCTGAGTCATTGATTTTCTCCCTTTGATGAAAGTGGTTGGTTAGGATATAGTTGTCGCCACAAAGATTTATGCGCGACAATTCACCACTTGGCCCAATGCCGTGAGCAAAGTGGCCAAAGCTATAAGTGATGTCTTACAAGATTCGTAGCCTGATCCAGTAACGTCAAAAAATCGTCATCTGAAGGTGTGTAGGATCGGCTTAAGAGGTTTATGCACCGACTAAGTCGGTAAGCAAAAAAATAATGAGGATCTTCGTGCTTCTACCCCTGGCAGGCTAACGGCTGTCCTATAGCAACCTGCTGTGGGTCTTCTGCTACCAAAACAATCTGACCCAGTTCGTTTTTAATCCAGCCCTGTATTTCAACAATTGATAATGACGTGCCCACCTTCACCAATGCTGAACTACTCAAAGTTAAGGAAGTTTGAGCGGTGTGAGTATGGCCATACAGTCAGCATCCTGGCACCTTACAGGGTAAAGTTTATTGGGTAGAGCAAAAGAACCTTGCCGTAATAATACGGTTAAAATAAGGCTGCTTAGTACTGTGTGATGATCAGTTTTATCCTTAGCGTCAGAACAGAAAAAACACGACCTGCGGAAAACAGATCGTGCGGCTTGTCATAGATTGTATGAACTTTGTACAGACAGCTATAAACCGTCATTAATGTTAGTCACTCCGCCTCACAGCAGGGCTGAATACGGGCAGCGGCAGCGGCCTCTAGCCCTACTTGTTCTAGCAGCATTGTCCACAGCGTCTGACTGTCTTCTGCTGTCTCTGTCTGTTGCAACGCGCCTAGCACCGTCAGGGCATCGTGCCAGACGCCTGCGTTGGCATAGTCCTGGGCCAGGGTCAGGGAAGGGACTGTCTCCGCCAGCAGCGGTTCGACGCCATCCGCCGCGACGCGCTCAATTGTGCCGCTGACGAATACGGACGAAGCGGGCTGCTCCCGGTCGCAGTAAAGCGCCAGGGTCCAGTAGTGGGGTTCGCCGATGGGTAGGGTGACGGTAGATGGGAGCGCGATCGCAATATTTCCCGCCTCCACATCCACGGCTACCGTTCCTAGATACAGCGTTTCGTCCGCCCCATTATTCAGCACCAGCTCCATCGGCTGCTCAGTCGTTATTGCAGCAGGTAGGTGAAACCACAGGGTGGGCTGGGCCGCCGTCGTCTGCCCCCACACCGTGCCATCGGTTACGGGTACCAGTGCAGCCAGGTCGCCGTAGTCTGGGCAGTTTCCTCGGCTGGCCCCGCCGTCTCGACGTCCGGTCGGGGCACCGATACCACCGGGCGGTGGTGGCGCATTGTAAACCACACCATCTGGGTTGGCAACAGCCGGTAATGGACCGAGCAGCACCAGCCCGATAGTACCAGCAAGAACCCTAGAGATATTGAGTTGAGACTGCATAGAACCTAGCGTGCCGGACCGACACGGTGATGAATGTCAACAAAAGTCAGACAGGAATACGGCGTTAAGTCTTGGAGAGGGGGAGCGAGGGAGATGAGGAGCGAGGGAAAGGGGGAGAACGCCGCCGGGCCGCTATTCCTAAACCGCCTCCCACCCATGTCAGCGCTGCTGGAACCAGCGGTACCCAGATGCCCCCTGTCAGTAGCAGTAGACTACTGCCTAGCAGTAGTACCAGACTAGCCCCTGCTAACATCAGCCTCCATCGTAGCTGCCTGGTCAGCATGGCTCGCCAGCCGACCATGGCCCAGAAGCCAAGCCATAGAACATCGCCGATGAACGGCCATACCCTTAGTACAGGCCGTTCGCCGAGGGCCGCGCTGATCAGCTGACTGGTCATCTGGGCCTGCACAAACACGCCCGCCGTCTTATCACTGCTGCTAGCGCCATAAGGTGTGGCCCAGTCGTCAGTGATGCTGTTGGCCGTAACGCCAATCAGGACAATGCGATCGCGAATCGCGGCTGGGTTCACCTGTCCCTTTAGCACCTGGGTCAAAGAAACCTGATCGGCAATATGGCCGGGTGTCGGGAGTGCTCGATAGTTCAGCAGGGTTTGGTAGCCGCCTGCATCAATCGGCTGATAGCCGCTACTACGGGACCGCAGTCGAGGAAAGGTCGCCTCGCCGAGTACCAGGTTTCCAGCCTGGTTAAAGGTGGCGGTCATACCTTCATCTTGCAAGTACACAAACGCTAGCCGGGCGCTAAAGGCGTAGGGCGTTGTACAGCTGGAGGCCGGGTCCGCCTCCAGTGCCACCAGCTGTCGTCGCACCACCCCATCCGGGTCGTCAATAAAGTCGCTAAAGCCGACAAATACTTCATCTAGCTCGGGGGGCGGGGCCACACCAACCGGATCGACATCGCGATCGCGACTTTTACACACTCCTACCAGATTCTTGCCCTGCCGCAAACGGGCCATCAGTGCAGGATAGTCCGGGCCGACAGAATAGTCACGGTAGATGTCGAGTCCTATTACTCTGGCCTGGTGCTGGTCTAAAGTATCTAGCAGCTTTGCCAATGCTCCATCAGACAGAGAACCGCGCCGCTCAGCAGGCTGGGATTGAATATCCGTCTCACTAATGGTGATTACCAGCAGGCGTGGATCCGGCCGCTCAGCTGGCCGGATCCCCATCAGCCAGTCCAACGCTGCTAGCTCAGCCGATTGCAACCCTCCCAACAGTCGCAGCGCCATCACCGTCGCTGTGGCCAGACATGGCACCCAGAGCGACGCTAGCCGCGAGAGATGAGGCGTCGAGGTCGGAGTTACGGTGGGTAGAATAGATGGGGCATTTGGCCCCTCGCGCAACTCCTGCCAGCTGGTGGTTTGTTCTGCCGGATTCTGTACGATGACCGGTAGCCAAGTGGCGCAGGGACATAGCGACTCCAACGGCTGCAGCTGCTCACGGGCAGCCCGGACGGCCAGATAAAGGGGTTGTCCCGCCGCAAACGCCGTTAGAAAGTGTCTGAGAAAGACTTGGGCCACCACATCGGGCACTGGCTCGCGCATCACAATTACCTGGGGAATGTTTAGGTCCGCCAGGTCCCAGGCCAACCCCAGCCCGTCACAGGAGTTGAAGATCGCTAGCTGCAAGCCCTGGGCAATCGCCGTTCTCAGAGCGTACTTTAGCTGCATTAAGGTAATCGTATCGGTGGAGTTGAGCTGTAGCACCCCCTGATTTTCACTGGAGCTATGCCCTGCAAAAAAGAAAATATCCCAGGTGCCATGCCACAGATGCTGGTGCAGCTCGTCCAGGCTAGGTTCGGCCAACAGGGTCACCGCCGCCCCGGGCAGCCCTACCAAAATCTGCTGATCGGTGCTCACATTGATGCCCTCAGCGTTACCTAGCACGGCCAGCACAGAGACTTGATTGTGATCCTTGACTTGTGGCTTTTTCAACGATCGCTGATAGTTGATTGGGCTCAGGGCCAGCTCCGATTGAGGGTAGTCTTCAAACAGCTGCCAGAGCTGCCAGGGATAGCGCAGCACGTTGGGATTTTCTGCTGTCATCATGATACGAATCTCGTCGTTGCGGGACACGTGAGTACGCAACTGACGCTCCACCGGGCGAAACGTGTCTGATTCTAGCCAGTCATTGAGCCGCTGCCGCAGGTCCTGTCCCAGCTGCTCAAACGCAGCAGTTGAGACATTGGTGATGTCATCGTCGTCCATTTCAATTGGGAAGTCATTGGCTGAGCGCAACGCTGCTGCAGCTGACCTGCGCCAAAAACCGTAGTTACCGTAGAGGGTGACGTAGAGCGATCGCCATTTTTGAAACGTGTCGTTGAGATCTGGAGCGGCAGGTAGACTGCCAGAAAACTGTATTGGGGCTATGCTGCCTGCCTCCCAAAGCTGGAGGGTAACGCTGGCAAACCCCTGCTGCCAGCTTCCTGGTCCCATTGTCAGCAGTACGCGCTGTTTCATAGCTAGTTCCCGCTAGGTCATAAACGGTTCCTGTACCGTTTGCGATCCAGAACGCACCTGAATTGTAAAGCCATAACCTGGAGGCAACCGGAACCGCTTGAGTTGAATGTAGCTGTCCAGGGACTGACGACGTACCTGCTGCACAGAGTCGCCTGACGGAGACAGCAGACTCAGCTCCAGGTCTTCTGGCAGTTCCATCTTAGGCTCAGGCCGCAGCTGCACCTGCATGCTCATCTGCTGGTCAGCTGCGGTCGCCACGGCCATCAGCAGAATCATCGTTATCGCATCTGGCGCCGTGCCTAGCGTCAGCCGCTTACCACGGCGTACCAATGGCTCATTTGAGCGAAAGGCAAGTGCCATCTCAGATTCGGGCAGCAGGGAGGCCAATGTTTGCCAGCCCTGGGTAAACGTTGAGCCGGTCTGGGTAAGACGGCTGAGCCACTGACTCAGGTTGGTAGTTTGCGTGGCAGATGGGATCAGGCGCGATCGCAGCCGCTCATCCGCCAGCAGTGCTCCCCACAGTGCAAACGGCACGGTCAAACGCGGCATCAGACGATTCGTAAGACGCTGAACTAGGGAGTCCACTTGCGCTGCAGGCAGTTCAGGCAGGGCAGCCACGTTGGCCTGGGTCGCTTCTGCTAGCCCCAGGGCACGGGCCGTCAGCAGTACGGCCAAGTCCGTCACTTCTTCACTATCCAAGCAGTAACTGCGGTCATCGGCGTCGTAGCGGGCTGTTTGCTTAAGTTTGGCATGGGTGGTAAAGCCCCACACGCAAAGCTGGTTACTATCCGGGTTGATCCGCACCGCAGCGTAGTAATCCCCCACCCAGTTCGGAATATCAACCCACTCCTGGGGTACCCGCAGCTCGCTCTGGTCAATCGCCGTTGAGGGGATCAAGATCAGCCGCGTCGCATCGTCAATGGGAACAGCACTGCCATTCACTAGGGGCCAAATGGTGGTGTGAGTTCCCACTGCCGCTTCCACCTGAGCCGCCGCGACCCCAAATTCGTCTGCCAGCCAGGGGGCCAGCCCCTGCAAACATAGCTGGTTAAGACGTACCTGCCAGCTTTGGGTAGACGACATCGGTTCAGCATCCAACGGAATATCCAGCAAAATGTGGCTGGTAGAACTTAGTAGGGTCATGTTAGAAATCCTCATGGCCGGTGGCGCTGTAGTGGCGCGTTAGCCATTCTTCAAGCACAGTGTTAATACTGGTCAATAGGTCTGATGTCAGCGAAATATGTAGGGTATCGCGACTCCAAATCGCCACTTTTTTGAGCATCTTTTCTCGTGCCTTGCTTAGCCGTCGTGACACTGTGTACTGTTTAATATCTAACGTCTGGGCAATTTGCTGCTGGGTTTGGTTTTCCCGATAGTATAGGATAAAAATTTTCTGCGCTTCGTCAGGAAGCTGTGAGAGTGCCTCTTGCAGTACCTGGCCAACATCTGCCTGTTGCTGGCGGCGCTTTGCCAGTTCCTCAGCGATCACCATCGCATTCAGTGGGGAATCGTCTTCGGGGCTAGCCAGGATATCTTGCAGTTCCCCCTCATCCTGAGCAGAGCGGGATGCATTCAGTGATGTGGCCTTGGGGTATAGGTAGGTGCGGGCCGCCGCTGCACAGCGACGCAGGGTTTTACAGAGGGTAGACGCGTCGCTGCTGGGTAGGACGGGACTCAGGGTCTGTCGTTGCTGGTTGTACTCACAGGCAATCTTCGACCAAATTCCTGCATCGGCCTGGTCTAGCTGCCGGGTAGAGTGGACCGAGGGATTGTAAACTGCCTTGAAGCACCGCCAGGCCAATGTCTGGGATTGTAGTTCCCGTTCCCCTGCTGCTTGCAGCGATTCTACTAGCCGTTTCTGGCTTAACCGCAGCAACAGTGCCCAGTCACTGCAAATGTCAATTTCTTTTTGTTGCCGCAGGGTTTCACGAATGATGTTCTTGAAGGCGACGTGGGCATAAGTATCGAGTCGCGAACCATGCTCGGGGGAAAAGTATTTTAGGACAGTGTCAAGGCGTGCGATCGCAAGCTGAAAGTAGTCCACGAGCGTATACCGGCTGTTAGAAAACCGCGTGGTCTTCTGGGCCGCCCAGTAACAGGCTTCTTGCACAAACGCGGCCAGGTGACCGTAGGGCAGGCAAGCATTTTTTTCGGCAACGTCATTACCCCAACACCGATACCAATAGACAGCCCAAAACTGATTCAGCTCAGCTGCTTTGTCGGCTTTTTCTGAGGCTTGCCTATTTTGTTCGCCCAGACACGCCGCTGCCATGCTTCGCACTAGCCGTCCGTCCGGTACCCATCGGCTAAAGCGCTCGTCCGCAAGCTCAATAAAGGTCGAAAACTGCTCAGTGACCGAAGCACGTTCCAGCATAGGAGCAAGGTTTAAGAAAAGTACGTCCTATCTTAAACCCATCATAGGGATAAGACGAGAACCTGATAGTCTGCGGGCTGTTGCTGCTATTAGTAATCACCCTAGTCCTTGCTCTAATCTAAGCTTTAGCTAGGGTTTGCTGAAAAAATCAATCAGGATAGAATCCGTGGCCTCAATCTGCCAAACGCAAGTTGTTGCATTTGATTAATGCATTAGCGATGTACTTCCAGGTGTGATGTGTCTCGTGTCACCAGGACTGGATAGCCGAGTGTACCAAGTGTATCCAGAAGCGCATAAGCCAAAAAATAAACCGGCGTAGCCGTTTCTCCAAGTTCATCA
>NZ_JADEXP010000230.1 GCF_015207065.1 Leptolyngbya cf. ectocarpi LEGE 11479
CGTTCAGGGTTGGTGTACGGATTCACACGGCCGGGAAATTTCGGCAAAGATGCCAAGACCGCAGCCTCTGATAGATCAAGCTCAGGAAGTGACTTGTTGAAATAATTCAAAGCCGCCGAGCCAACACCATAGGATCGCCCGCCCAGATAAATCTCGTTCAGATAGAGCTCGATAATATGCTCTTTGCTAAAGGCGCTTTCCATGCGGCGCGCAACGATGGCCTCTTTGAGCTTTCGGATCACTGTTTGATCATTCGTAAGCAGCATATTCTTCGCCACTTGCTGGGTAATCGTACTCGCCCCTTCCACCAGCTCACGATTGCGCAGATTAGAGTAGATAGCTCTAGCAATACCCTTATAGTCAATGCCTGCATGCTCGTAAAAACGCCGGTCTTCTGCTGCAATAAACGCCTCAATTAGAGTATCGGGGATATCATCATATTCCAGATATTCCTGGGTAGCCGGGCCAATTTTTTGCAGAACATCGCCATCGTCAGACTTAATCGTGATCGTTCCTGTCCGTTCAAACGTCAACGCGTCAGACACATCGGGTAAGTTGGCATTGGCCTCTTGCCAAAAACGATAGCCACGGGTGGCTGGACCGGCCAGCCCTGCCCCTGCCAATAGAGCCAGCCAGAATACAAAACTCTGATACAGTGGCCGGGGCTGTCTCTGCTTAGCTACGGCGGCTGCAGATGATTTACCCTTAGTCCCACCGCTTTTGACCTTCGCAATCCAATTAGCCACGTTAAAGAAACCCTACTCAACCGACTGTTCTGGGAATGGTCAACTCACTAGCAACCGTGAATACCAGCCCACTTGCTACCTTCGATGTAGTCTGCACCTGAAATACAGAGAAGCTTAGTTAATATATCTTGACATATCTCCAAAAGGCTATCAGACTGCCCCCTAACTCATCAAATAGTCGGTATGCCCCAGGGCTAAGCCCAGGATCAACATACCAATCACAAGAAACGGTTGAGCACTGGCCTGATACTTCACATCGTTTGCTAACGGATCCCGTAAGAAGTACATGTCTTGAAAGGTGATTTGGGGAATAATCATCAAGATTAGCAAAACCGCATAGAGATTTTTGTGAATGGCAATCAGATAGGTGGCCATTCCTGCTTGGAAAATATCGATCATCAACACGCAGATCCAGGCGGCTGTCCCCACCCCAAACATCACTGGCAGTGACTTCAGGCCCAAGGCTTTATCCCCCTCTACACTCTTAAAGTCATTGACCACTGCAATGCCTAAGCCCGCCATGCTATAGAGCAACGTCAGCACTACCACAGTAGGATTCAGCTGACCAAATAGCGCATGTCCCGCCCACCAAGGTAGGGCAATATAGCTTGCCCCAAGCGCGTAGTTGCCAAGCCAGCCATTTTGCTTGAGCTTAAGCGGGGGTGCGGAGTAGATATAGGACACAAACGAACCCCCAAGGGCCAAGGTCGTCAAGATAGGAAAGTCATGGTTTGCCCAGCGGTCTAGGCCATAGGAAACCACAATCCCCCCTAATAACAGCACCCAAATTTGCACCTGCACCTGCCCTAGACCAATGGCTCCGGAGGGAATCGGTCGATAGGGCTCGTTGATGGCATCGAGTTCACGATCATAGTAGTCGTTGATAGTCTGGGTGTAGCCAGTGAGCAGCGGTCCCGCCATTAGCATGCAGGCCAAGGAAACTAGAACGTGCTCAACACTCCACTCAAAATGACCAGACGAGGCCGCTCCACAGAGAACTCCCCAAATTAAGGGAATCCAGGTAATGGGCTTCATCAACTGCAGACGAATTTTCCAAATGGACGTTTCACCATCAGCAGCGCCTTTCATACCTAAAAGCTGTCGTGCTTTTGACCCTTCTGAAGACGCCTGAGGATCCTCGGAGCCAGGATTAACTGAGACAGGATTGTCGGCCATAGGCTTGGATAATTTTGGGAATAAAAGAGGATAAAAAACTAACTAGTCAGCGTCTAACCAAAGGACAAAATTAGATAGCCTGCTTGAAACTTAGCCCCCGTCACGGAGCGCCCCTGAAGCGCCTTGGGTAAGGCTAGGTTACGGCGTTGATCCCCAGCTTCAATGGTGACTTCTGGACCGTATTGAGTTAGCTGAATTTGGCTTTTTTCAAAGCTGGGTAAAAACAGACGCACCGTGTTTGTGGACAAGTCCACCTCCATGGGGGCGGGGGCGGATGGCCTAGCGGTATAGTCAGGCAACGCATCTATAAGCTCTTGCCAATCACCAGTTGGAGCAGGCAATACATACACAGGAAGCGGTTCAAAGCTTTGGGTATCCGCTGCTTGGTTAAGTAAAACTCCAGCCACTGTCATTTCTATTTGCTGAGCAGCTCCCCACAGATAGCGAGTGGTTGCGATCGCAATCTCATCTCCCCGCGATACCAGATAGGCCCTAACTCGCATCGGATCTTTGACCGCTGCAATCCCCTGGCCAACCAGTCCAGTCCCCTGCTGAACGTCTGGATTGTCAAACACGTCACCGGACATACCGCTGCTCAACACGGCCCCAGCCAGGGGTTGTACAAACGGCATCACCGCCTTAGAAAACTGTGAGGCCTGAAATACCTGCTTAAACCGCCGAAAATACCAGTCAATGCCAGCTGGCATGCCCCACATCCGCAGGCTGGCCTGATTACCAGGCCCGTCATGGACAATGACATCGTAGTCACCACAGGCATCATATTCCCGCAAAGAATTGAGGGTGAGGGCCTGATCCATACCCGGCAACAAACTTAGCTCCTGACCATAGACCGCCTTAAAAAAGGGATCCCGTAGATACTGAGCTTCTAACTTTTTCAGCTGCTCCCAGTTTTGCTCTAGGAGATGGGCGAACTGCAGCTGGATGACCGACAGATTGGCCGATACAGATGCAGGTATAGCCGTCACCTCGTGGCCCAACAGCATACCGAATCCAGGCCCCGCATCTTCGGTTACTAACAGTACGCGCTGTCCCTGGGCAGATAACTTTTTAGCAGTTGCGATCGCACAAGTCGAACGACCACTGCCCCCTTTACCTAAAAACGTAAGAATTAACGCCATCAGTGCTTACTACAGAATTAGCGTACCGCCTAATATCCAAACAAAGGGCACCCCATAATAGATGCCCTAGCTTATTAGGCTTGCAAACAATCTAGACCAATCTGCACCTAAGCTGTTTGCTTCAGCTCATCTTCAAAAAACCAGCTAGAAAACTGATCAGAAAACTCAACAACGACACCCACACCACTGCCATCTACCATTTTGAACTGGGTAACCTCGCCCTCTTGCCCTAGACGCTTGGCGACACTATCAGACACTCGATCCCGTACCCGTACAACCTTTACCTTTTGTCCGATATCCAAAGCCATGCTCCAAGACTCTCCTCTGTTTAACGTTAAACCTGAAAAATATTAAGAATTAAAACCAATCCTCAGTTTATCAGTGTCTTGCGCTTTGTAAGCTATCCTGAAGAACTGTTGCTGGAGCGATGCCAGCAGTCTATATATCTACTCCTACGAAAATATCCATGTTGGCCAAGCGAATTTTGCCCTGTCTCGATGTAAAAGCTGGTCGCGTTGTCAAAGGCGTTAATTTCGTAGAGTTAAAAGATGCAGGTGATCCAGTCGAATTGGCACAGGCCTACAACCAAGCTGGAGCCGATGAGCTCGTTTTCCTAGACATCACAGCCACCCATGAAGATCGCAATATCATTTTCGATGTGGTCCATCGTACGGCTGAACAGGTCTTTATTCCGCTGACTGTAGGCGGTGGTGTAAATTCCGTTGAAACCATCAAACAGCTTCTCCGCGCCGGAGCCGATAAAGTCAGCATCAACTCCGGTGCTGTGCGCAACCCTGACTTTATTCAAATCGCTAGCCACCGCTTTGGCAGCCAGTGCATTGTTGTTGCCATTGACGCCAAACGCCGTTCCAATGGCTCTGGATGGGACGTTTTTGTCAGAGGTGGGCGAGAAAATACGGGGTTAGATGCCATCGCCTGGGCCAAGAATGTCGTCGCTCGCGGTGCTGGAGAGTTACTCATCACCAGCATGGATGCTGATGGAACTCAGGCTGGGTACGACTTAGAACTAACACGAACTATTGCTGAAGCCGTCAATGTACCTGTCATCGCTTCTGGTGGCGCTGGCACCTGCGAGCACATCCACACCGCCCTCACTGACGGGAAAGCAGAAGCCGCTTTACTCGCCTCCCTACTCCACTATGGACAACTTACCGTTGGACAGATCAAATCTCATCTAGCTGAGAAGCAAGTCATTGTACGGCCTTAAAATATTCCGGAATGATGGGGCACTTTTATGATAGCTCTGTTACAATCTGTAAAACATGCACGCAATTCGTTAAGGTCTGTCCTTTGTATTTTTGTCGATGACGCTCCTGATTATAGCCATCGTTACCGGTTTAGTTGTTTGGGCCCTCCGTCTTATGGATAGGGCTCTTGTTAGTCAAGAGTTTTCCTTGATGCTGGCAGGTTTTTTAGTCGCTTCTTCTGCCGCCGCCATGGTAGGCGTCTATTTTCTGATGAGTGACTACATGGTGTACATCAACCAAAGTGAACTGAGATTTCAAGATCAATACACATCAGACTTTATGATTTTCGACGAGCGGATATCATCAGCCCAGTCACTAGAGTCTGAGTTAATTTCTCTGGAAATTGCTAACCTGACCGAGGATGTAGCTACCTCCAGATAGTAGACATTGCATAACGAAGGCAGCTAAGAAAAATATGTTGCGTAGCTGGTGCCTAATGTAATACCGGTGCCTACTGCAACAACAGCCGCCACGTTGTTGGACCAACAATCCCATCCACAACTAAGTCAGCCTGACGCTGGAATCTGATGACTGCTTGCTCTGTCTGCCCACCAAAGACACCATCGACTGGCCCCGTATAGAGATTTAACTCCCCTAGCCGGTTTTGTAAACGGCTCACCTCAGGACCAGTATCATCTAGCTTTAAAATCGGTAAATTAGCTGTAGCGATGTCAGGGCTAGCAGTCTCCTCTAGCGTTTCCCCACTTTCAACCGTGTCACCCACCTCTGTAGATGTTGTCAACTCAGGATTAGGTGAGGGGTTTGCTACCTGAGGGTTATTGAGACTGGCTGGTGTTGGAAACAAGCGTTGCCAAGTCAAGGGTCCAACCACACCATCTCCAACTAACCCTGCATCCGTTTGAAAGTTACCTACCGCCACTGCAGTTGCTTGTTCATAGGTACCATCTACAGACCCCGTGTAGTAACCCATCAGGGCCAACATTGCTTGCACATCTTTAACAGCAGACCCCGTACTCCCGATAGCTAAGACGGCCTCTGACTGCGCTAACTGCATGAACGCCTGGGTTGGCTCTGGAGATAAGTCTTCAGTTTCGGCCATTACAGCAAGTGGCATCATACTAACCACCGCTAACAGTCCAAGATTAGAGATCGTGTGTAAGCCCCAATGTTTCATGTGACAAAATCATCGTAATTTGTAGCATGGATATAAACCTGTTGGGTTTAATACCTAGCCAAAGCAAACCATAAAGATGGCACAGCATGTCTATTGAGTCCAGATAAATTGATATTTATAAAATCTGCTCAGCTCAATGCCACAGCTCTTATGCCACCAATTACAACTATAGATAGATTTTTCGGAAGTCTAATGGGTGCTTGTATAGGGCACTGCTATTTAGACGCCCCACCACAGCCAGCGATAGATTTTAGGAAGAGTCCTCTGCTGCATCAGTCATGGCTGTATGCTCCTCAGCCTGGGATCCTGCCGACACTCGTATCATCAAACTTTGATCTGGCAGACGATCTGGCAGACACAATTCCCTGGCTGCTGTACTACCATGATGCCCGACAGACACGGAACCATGAACTAGCTCAACACCTGACATTTGCCCCCTGCACTACAGCTATAACCCCAATGATCACAGCCCTTTATATTTTGGGTGATTGTCTGGAATGGCTGATGCAGGTTGCTCCTGTTAATCAATCCGCCCACCCCTCACTATGCGGACATCTCCAACAGCAATCTTTAACGTATCCTGCAGCAATTCGTCCTCAGACCAATCGTCTCATAGCATCTTTAGAGCCCCAATACCCGACCACTGATGACGATCAGACCCAGGACTCCAACGATTTAATGATGGCGCTCGCTGCCGCCATCCAGCAATCACTAACCTATCCAGAAAATCTAGCACTAGCCCTAAATACCAGTGATATGGGAGTTCCTACATCTATACTCATTGGCTGCTTGCTCGGAGCATGGAGAGGAACATCCGTTATTCCAAGTGAGTGGATAATGTCATTGCCCAATACTTCTAGACAGACTCTGAACCAGACTGCTCAGCAGCTTTATCGCAACTGGGCTGGTATTAACCACATTTCTGCTACGTTTGAGGTATTTTCACTAGATTTATAGGCTGAAACCACTCTGGATAAAAAGGACCTGGCTATAATGATGAGTATGGGTACGCATATCATCTCCCAACCCTGTTTGCCTCTGTAAGGTTGTAGATAGGAGGAGTGGTACGCTAAAGCGGCTACTTTATTCCAATGACCTGGTTAAATTATTAAGCCTAGATCGGCGCACGGTTGTTTACAGTGATTTTTGGGGTCTTAGGATTCAGGCAATCCCTTGTAGTTTTTTGTAGGTAGTCATTTACAAATGCTCTTAAAGGGTAAAGTCAACATCCTAGTAGGTTAGCCCCTGCAGGCTAAAGCATTGACTTTCGATTCTTTATGACATCTGGGGTAATTCCCAAGGACAACAAAATGTCCCCTTTCGCTTTAACCAGGGGCCTAACGCTATCGAGCCGCCAGATCAAGCATGGATATCCAGATATATATCCATCGGCTGATCCTGACGGCAGCCTTAGGTGTTGAGGCCTTTCATGCAGTCGGTGACATTCATGGTCAAAGCAGTTTGGCAACGTTTGCGTACTTGGGTGGGCTGGTGCAAAGCACGGTTACCGGAGTATTCCACATCGCTCCGTCAAAAGTCTAATACTTCAATTCGGCAATCGACCCGGTCAACCAACCCATCCACCGGGCGCTATGTTGTTTCCCGTCACCAGCTTTTAAACCAGACTCAGATTGCTATCCTGCTGTCGATTGTGCTGCTGACAGCAATTTTAGGACAACGATTTTACAACCAACCCGCTCTGACGGTAGGGACCGTAGCAGCTGATAATTTCATTGCGCCCTACAACGCCACATTGCCAGACATGATCACCACGGAGGAAAACCGTCAGGCAGCACGTAGTGGTTCCATTATTGTCCTAAAAATCGATCAAGACGCGACCCAAGTCATCTTAGAAGAAGCAAACGGGATTTTGAGCCAGGGCAGTACCCTACGTTTGCGGGCAGGCAAGATTCCCTACTTATCCACAGCTCAACTATCCAGTAGAACTCAACGATATCTGCGTCAGACCTCTACTCAGGAGTGGGAAGAGCTTTGGGACCTAGCCCAGATACCAACACTGACTAACAGTGTTTTACAAACGGGAGTAAACGGCACACTACAAGGGCGGATTAATAACTTGGGGTCAACCCAGCGCATTGCCCTGGAAGAATTAGTACGGTTACGGGAGCGTACATCGCCTCAAACAATGGCCGCCATTCGTAACCAGGTGAATGCTAATCGTCAGCAATATGCCAACATTACACCTGCACTCCAGCGTCTGACTACCCGTGACGGGCTAGAGCCCCTCGACCTCAAATTATTTGACCTCAGTGAGGCTGAGTGGCTAGCTGTCCAAGCGGCTAGTCGTTTGGCGCTCAATCGGATGTTAACCCAGGGAATTCATGAGAGCATGCCCCCTGATCTATGGCAGCAGGCAATTGATAGCCAGCTCCAAGGGACACTCACACTGGATACGCCAGACGGTCTGAGTCAAGATGATCTCATTGCTCAAGAAACCACAGCCAAAGAACTTGCCGCAAAAATTATTGGCTCCGTCCTGCGGCCTAACTTGGTCGAGGATCGCGAGCAAACGCGTCTACGGGCAGAGCAGGTAGAAAATGAGGTCAAAACAGTCACCGTTTCTATTGAACGAGGCGATGCCATTGTCAATAGGGGTGAAACTATCACCCAAGGAGATTTTGTTTTACTAGACCATTTTAAGTTGACTCAGCGTCGATTTAACTGGCTAGGGTTTATTGGGTTTGGTGCATTAGTCAGTGTTGGCATTGGCCTATTACTTTGGATCGATCACTGGCAAGCGGGCGGGCTACGACAGCGAGATCATTTGCTAGTGCTGTGTCTGATTATGAGTGTCGCCGTTCTGATGGCTCTCAATATTCCTGGCCTGGGGTTACCGGCTATTGGTCTATTGTTGGGCAGTTTTTACGGTTATGTTTTAGCGACAGCCATCATTGGGCTCTTGGTCATTTGGCTGCCGGTGGGTGGCTCCGTTAGTGTATTACCGCTGTTTGCGGCTGCCTGTGCGGCCCTGATTGGTGCTTGGATTGCCCCCAGGTTGCGATCGCGAGAAGAATTTGCCCTCCTCGGCGGCGTAGTCGGCCTGACCCAAGGGTGCCTGCACTTAGTGCTCACTTTGATGTTTAACAGTGTGGCGGCTTCAGTGTGGTACACCGTACTTCGCGATTCGGCTCTGTTTGGTGTATATGGTGTCGCCTGGAGTATTGTGGCTCTCGGTGTGAGCCCCTATCTAGAGTCATTTTTTGATCTAGTCACCCCGATTCGTTTGGCGGAACTGTCCAACCCTAACCGCCCTCTATTAAAACGCCTGGCCGCCGACGCCCCTGGGACCTTTCAGCACACGATGTTTGTGGCCAACCTAGCAGAAGCCGCCGCCCGTGCCCTTGGCCATAATGTAGAACTCGTCCGAGCTGGGACTTTGTACCATGACATTGGTAAGATGCACGATCCGCTAGGGTTTATCGAAAATCAGATGGGCGGCCCGAATAAACATGACTTGATTAATGACCCCTGGGTCAGTGCAGACATTATCAAAAAACATGTCACTGAAGGGTTAGTAATGGCCAAGAAACATCGCTTACCCAAAGCGATCCAGGCATTTATCCCGGAACATCAGGGAGCGATGTTCATCAGCTATTTCTATTATCAGGCGCAGGAAATTGCTAGCCAAAATCCTGAGATGGAGGTGCAAGATGACGATTTTCGCTATGACGGCCCCATTCCCCAATCGCCTGAAACGGGTATCGTCATGCTGGCTGACTCTTGTGAGGCCGCGTTGCGATCGCTACACAAAGAAGCCTGTGCCGAAGATGCTTATGCCATGGTCAACAAAATCCTCCGGGCTCGTTGGAAAGACAAGCAGCTGATTGAGTCCTGTCTAACCCGTAAAGACATGGACATTATTGCCAATGTTTTTGTGCAAGTGTGGCAACAGTTTAATCACAAGCGGATTGTTTATCCTAAGGGATAGATAGCAGCAAAATAGGGAAGAGAGAGTTTTATATTACATTTGACATCACAGAAGAACGCAAAGCTCACTGTTGACCCGATATCTGCCGCTTGAATCTCTGCCCTAGAATGCCATACTTAGGGGCAAACGTCATGGCGAGAGAAAAGAGAACAGTCATCAGAACAACAATGCTACCCCCCGTGGAAATATCCAGGTGATAGCTTAGATAGGTGCCTAAGACACAGGAAATAACGCTGGTAGCCACAGAAATAGTTAGCATGTGGTCAAAGCGATCGGTCATCAAATAGGCGGTGGCTCCTGGTGTAACCAACATGGCAACCACAAGCACAATACCTGCGGTTTGCAATGCGGTGACAATGGTTAAAGCTAAGACTGATAGTAGGGTGTAGTACATCAGCTGAGTATTGAGACCAATGGCCTTAGCATGATTTGGATCAAAACAGAACAACAGCAGATCCTTACGACGGAGCAAAATGATTGTCAGGGTCGCCAATCCCGCTATCAAAGTTTGAATAATGTCTGACTGGGAAATCCCTAGAACATTGCCAAATAAAATATGAAACAGGTCCACATTGCTCGGTATTTTGGTGGCTAGGACTAAGCCAAAGGCAAAGAAGCCAGTAAAGATCACCCCAATCACAGCATCTTCTTTCAGCCGGGTTTTGGACTTTACATAGCCAATGATGACCGTCGCTCCAAACCCAAAGATAAAAGCGCCCAGCGCAAAAGGGAGTCCCATGGCGTAGGCCACTACCACCCCTGGCACCACAGCATGGGATACGGCATCTCCCATCAGCGACCAGCCTTTGAGGGTAATGTAGCAAGACAGTACTGCGCAGACCACACCCACAAAAGCACTGACCCAGAGAGCTTTTACCATAAAGCCCGCCTGAAGCGGCTCTATTAGCCACTGCCACATAGGCTCGAAGATGAGTCCCAATGTCGGCCAGTGCATCATCAATAAATTACTCATAATGCCCCTGGGAGAGAGAATTCTGGGACAAACTGCTAAGGGGCAGGCCACCAAAGGTCATGGATAGATTGTCTTCGGTAAAGGTATCGG
>NZ_JADEXP010000231.1 GCF_015207065.1 Leptolyngbya cf. ectocarpi LEGE 11479
GAGGTGTGGGGCGCTCAGCGCCAGATGCTGCGATCACAGCATCCAACGATTGATTATTGGTCAGATAGATATGCCCTAGGGTTTGACCGTTAAACACTCGTCGGGCCATACTCCAACCGGCATCCAGCTGGAGTTTGACAAAGTCATTGGCGATACCGCTAGATCTGCCCACCTCCAGTTTGGGTAACCCTCTTTGTAAAGGGCTGGGAGCCGCTACCAGCACCAAAACATCGCCCTGCTTTTCCACCTGGAGCCGGTAGCGTGACCCCAAATCTTCTCCACCAATACGAATGGAGTAACCATTACTGTCAGAACTGCGGCCACAGATACCGGTAAAATCAAACGTTAGCAAGAGGGGCTCGATGGTCGTTGGATTCCCAGCTTCCTCCTGCCAACAGCGCCTGACGGAACTCAGTTGCTCAATGATCAACAGCTTATACAATCGGCCATTGCTGATGGGTTCTGCGATGGCTACGACACGATCGTCTCCAATCGGCTGCTGATCGAATTGGGCCGCTGATGCGCTAGACGGTATGATCGCTGCACCACAAACGGTGGCAGCCACAGCCGACAGTGTGGTGAGTTGACGGAGGAGTGATTTCATATCCCTTGGGGTCGCGGGTAAGGAGACAGGCTATCTGGACAAGACATTACAGGAAAAACAAAATAAGCGCCTAACGGATGTTTACGTAGTTTTCGGCAAAGATTGCCCATTCGGTTAGAAACTATATCAGTTCATCAGCTGTCTGTGGTGAGATTTGACTGTGAACAACGCAACCCCCCTAATACATCAGCCTATGTGCAAACTGTAATGTGAAACTTTTGAGGTTGTCACAGCTAAGTCTAAAGTTTTCCAGAAGAAATCTTGGCGATATCCAATAGGCGGATCGGATTAAGTGGATTAGGCTGAAAATACAGATATGCTCCTTTGAGCGAGTCCCCTTTTCCTTTAGACTTCGCTCATAAGCTGTAGCAGGGCATCGGTAGAAAGTTTGCCGGTGATGTCAGCTCCTTCTAAAAGACTGTCAGCCAGATCGCGTTTTTTATTGTGCAATTCCACAATTTTCTCCTCGATAGTACTTTTAGTGACTAAACGATAAATGGTTACTGGGCGGGTTTGGCCAATACGATGGGCGCGATCAGAGGCCTGATCTTCGACGGCTGGATTCCACCAGGGGTCCATGTGGATGACATAGTCAGCGGCGGTAAGGTTGAGCCCCGTGCCGCCAGCTTTGAGGCTGATTAAGAACACATCGCCATTCCCTGCCTGAAACGCATCTACACGCTGTTTACGCTGTTTGGCTGGGGTACTGCCGTCTAGATACTGATAGGTGATGTTTTGCTCATCTAAGTAGTTACGTAAAATCGTTAGGTGATCGACAAACTGGCTAAAGATCAAGGCTTTATGGTGATTACTCAGGAGTTCTTCTAGAACTTCGCCAAATAGCTCGAGTTTGGCACTAGTAATGGCCATGTCTGGCATCACCAGCTGCGGGTTACAGCACATGCGGCGCAGGCGGGTAATTTCAGCTAGAACCTGAAGATGCTTGGCCCCTGCTTTGGCATCGGAGGAGGAGAGTTTTGCGATCGCATCCCGCCTCAGGGCCTCATACAGCGCCTTTTCCTCACTACTCAGCTCCACATGAAGAGTAATTTCAGTACGTGAGGGCAGTTCATCCAATACCTGAGACTTTGTCCGTCGTAGCATAAACGGCTGAATCAGCTTCTTAAGCTGCAGCCGTGCCTGTTTATCTTGATGACGTTCAATGGGTGTGGCAAATCGCTGATTAAACTTATCCAAAGAACCCAACAGGCCAGGATTGATAAACCGAAAGAGATTCCACAACTCTCCCAAATGATTTTCAATTGGTGTGCCCGTGGTCAGTACCTTAAAGCCACCTTTAAGCTTCATCGCAGCTTGAGAGCGTTTAGTGGCGCTATTTTTAATGGCTTGAGCCTCATCTAATATGATGGTCTGCCACTCTACTTCTGCTAGGAGAGCACCCACTTCCGGCTGTTGCAGGAGACCATAGCTACACACCAACAGATCAAACTCACCCAGCTGATCAATCACAGCTTGGCGATCCCCACTCCCTAGCTGCACCACATTCAGTGTGGGCGCAAATCGTTGAGCTTCGCTAATCCAGTTGGAGCCAACACTGGTGGGGGCTATCACCAGCGTTGGCCCCTCAGGAGCCCGTAATAAAATGACCGCTAAAGCCTGTAGAGTTTTACCCAGGCCCATATCATCGGCGAGACAGGCCCCTACCCCCCAATGAGCCAGCTGTGCCAGCCACCGAAATCCCTCTTGCTGATAGTCCCGTAGCTCGGCTTGAAGCGTAGAAGGAACGTCTGGGGCAATCGTTTTAGACTCTTTGAGCTTTTTAATATGAGACTTCCATTGCTTATCAGCCTTGAGCTGCCCCACTTCATCAAGAGTCTCCTCCAAGGCTAAAGCTGCTAACGGATGAAATCTAGCCCCTTTTCCATGGCGTTCTGAATAGGCACTAAACTCATCTAAACGTTTACGAAAAGCCTGAGTTAGGGCCAAAAATTGGCCATCCCCAATGGGAACAAACCGGCTGGATGTTTGTTCTAGTAGCGATAACAGTGCTTGCATATCCATCACACTGCCGTCGTCTAGCTCCAGCTCACCGCTGACCGAAAACCAATCTTGTTCCTGTTTTATTTGCAGCCGCCAACCATCGATACCGGCCTTATTTCGAATCTTGAGCTTCTCTCCTTCAGGCCACTCTAAAACAATATCTTCTTCGATAGCTTCAAGCTGTAACAACAACTCCAGACAGGTTTCAGGCTCATCTAAAATCCATTCTCCCTCGGTCTCTTCACCTAGCTGCATGGCTGGGCAAGCCTGCTGCACATCTTGCGCCAGACGCTTTTCCATGGCTAAATCCCGTGTGGCTTGGGAGCGCTTACCGTCAATTTCTGCAATTACTGTCTTGCGGCCAGTGCCGGGGGGATAATACGCGCCCGAATTCGGGAACGGCCGCGTCAGCATAGATAACTTTAAGCCATCGCCTGCAGGCATCAGATGGATATGGGGTTTGGCATCGGCATCGATGGCCTCTACATCATCCATGTCACCACCGATGTCAGAGTGGATCGTGACCAAGCTCGACACTGACTGAATTGCTGCTAGCACCTGCTCTTGTCCCGCTGCCGGCACTGTGAGCTGGTTGCGTTTACCCAAAATCTCGGCAATTTTATGATGCTCAGAGGTTACCTCCAGCACTTTAACTCGGGTTGGTGTTTCCTTAAACAGAGTGATACTGTCCCCTGGGCTAACGGCAGGCTCCATCCGCAGTGTGAGCATTCCGTCATCGGCCTGTTCAATCACCAGTTCAGGTGTTGCCGCAATAATCTCTACCCGTACCGTAGGAGAGTCTTCCCAAAACACTAATGGATGACCTACCAAGGCTTTGATAGCGTCACGATTTAGCGTGTATTGAGATCCAGAATAATAATCGTATTTAATTTGGTTACACACTTGGAGGTCTTGACTTGTGAGATAGTCAAACTCCGAGGTATTTTTGGCCAATCGACTCAGAGCGACTACACGTCCCTTGGTCCAGGTGCCTTTGACGCTTAACTTTTGTTCTTTTGGCTGTAAGAGCCAATGTTTAGTATATAAAGTCAAGAACCAGGCCAGCCGCCGCTCACCTTGAGCCTGGCGATTGGTTGTGGTACCCACTACATTTGTTAATGCTTTAAGACTGAGTTCCCAAGTACTTTGGGGCTGTAAAGTATCAACGATGGAGTACCCACTAGGGTGTTGCTTAGCCCACTGGCTATAGTCACTTTCAGGAACAATCCGGCTCAACATTTCAGCTGCTTCGGTGGCAAACCAATTGAGACCGACATCTTGGGCTTGTTCCGCGAACAGTGCTAGGGGACGAGGCAAAACAGCTTTAGCTTCGTCCTCATCCAGCCAGTAGAGACACAGCATACTAAAAAACATGCCAAAACTGTCGTCTGGATCGTCCCCGTAACATTCAATCACTTCCATTAATGATTGGCGCAAAGAGAGCTGTCCTTGCTGCAGCAAGGATAGCTGGTTGAGCAGCCGATAGGTGTTACTTAACCAGTATCCAGACCCTTGAGTTAACGGGGCACTCACGGCAACGGCCTGTTTGAGTTGTTTTGGTTGACCTGACTTGAGTAGGGCCAAGATATAGAAGATACCGGCAATCCCGCCAATAACAGCCTTTTTACTTAATTGCTGGCGAGCTATCTTAGTTGCTTTTTCATAGTACTCTAAGGAGAGTTTTTGATCGCCTTGGAGGAGAGTTAACCAGCCGCGTAGGGCAGTACCATAGGCTTGAGACTGTTCATCAACAACTTTGTCAAGCAGGGCTTCGGCTTCTGACAGCCAGTTCCGTAGGAGATATTGCTCTACTAGCAAAAAATCTAACTCAGTTGAACTGTCTATATTTCCTTCTAATAAACTGAGTAAATCGTCGGCGGGCTCTAACATCGCCGTGGCATCAATAAGAAGTCTTTTCAAGACTATGCCGTAGTATTCTGAGGGGAGTTGACAAAGCCATTCTGCCTCAAATGGATTGTTGGCTACCGACAGCAGGAAATCTTCTAGATCGATAGGTGTGGCGTAATAGTTATAGTTGCTATAGTCGAGAAAAAGCTGGGGTAAGGCCTCGTAGTCTGCTTGATACAAAGCAAGGCGCGCTTCACGATACAGCTCATCTTTGGACCGACAGATATGACGTACCCGATTAATGTGGGTACGTCGAGGACGCAACGTACTGATGACTGCCTCGGCCATTGGTGTAAAAATGTCGAGGTCTAGAGCATTACGAGTCACCATTTCTACAATGAGAGGGTGACATTGGGGCAGATGACCCTCGCCATGGATGATGAGCTGGTCGTTAAGTAAGTTGGCAATCTGAGTTCTGAGATTGCTGGGGGTAATTTTTTTGCCTGTCTTGGTGGTGGTGCCAACGTAGTTGAGGGCGGTGGCTAGGTTGGCAATGGTGGTCGGGCCGTAGAATATTGAAAGTAGTTGAACAATGCTTTTACGTAAAGGATTTTGCTGTTGATAGGTGTCAAAGAGTTGCGATCGCAGCTCCTCAAAATCCAGCTCATCATCTATCCAGCTATCCATCAGACTCACCAACCAAAACTTTTCTAAACCGTTAATTATATAGGCTACGGCCTATTAACCAACACTTTGAAGAATGGTTTAAGAGATGGGCGTTAAAGTGCCGATGATGCTATGGCTATGCCCCCCAATAGGATTAAATGCTCGTTACCCCCACAGCCTCCAGGTCTGTGGGGGTAACGAGCATCTCTAGTGGCTTATGATCAGCAGGCTATCGGCACTGCACCCACGTATGCGGATGGGTACCTTAAACATCTAATGTGAGGTGGCATAGCTCTCAATCCACGTTCTGCGTGAATGCCTTTATAGTTTTATGGCTCCTGAACATAATCAAGAGCTGCTTGAATCCCCCGGCAGTCAATCTTGAAGTCATCCTTGTACGGCGATTTTAGAGAGGTCGGTGTTTCTTCAGAAAAGTCTACCGCTTCTAGCATTTTGGGAGTGATTTGACCACGAACGCCACACCATTTGCCATTAAACACGGTGGCCAATTCACGAAATCCATAATCAATCCAGCCAGGCGAAATAAGCTCAATAACTTTGATGCCACTACCAAAACGGGCATTTTCCTGTAGCCCTAAACGATTAAATATAATGTTGTTTACAGCTGCGCCATGAACCGCAACAATAACCTTAGCGTCTCTAATTATTGACCATTTCTCAGCTACAGAAAAATCCTCAAAGTAGCAAGTTTGAAATCCTTTCTTTGTTAGAAACTCAGTTACCTCGTCATTGTTACTTAGTCCACGATTGCCTCTTCGAGGAATAAAAACTTTGTCGAATCCCATTTTTTTATATCCTGGGAAATCAATATCAAAAAGCTGTGGCTTGACTGTATAAAGCTTATGGGGAGAAGGTGAAACAGTAACAACTTCACCACACACGGTATCGTCTGTACTGATTAATGGGATACCGAATGAGCTATACATGTCCTTGACAAAGTCATATTTGAGCGCACCGCTATCCAAAATGACGTGGATATCAATCTTTTCCTGCAAATTTTCTCTGAGCACCTTCCGAGCAAATAGTACTACAGCTGCAAGATCAATAATGTGGGAAAGGTTTTTGTACGTATCCCAGCGAGCATCAAATATAAATTTTCCAGAATAATCCAGCTTTTTCTCACCTCTGAAGCGCTTAGCAACAGCGTGATATAGTTTTCGCTTAGGTCCTAAACTTTGAAATGTTATCTCGCCTGTGTGAACCTCAACTTGGAACTGGGTTGGTGGAGTTGATTCTTCAGGCAGTAATATTTGCTCAATTGATGGAGCCCAAGTGTTGATCGTGCCAGTAGGAAACCCAAACAACATAGAGGGTGCAACTTTAAAGCCTGGGATTTCTTGATAAAACTTTTTATTCATTTTATTCCTTTAAATATAAAGATAGCAGTAGCCAATAAGCCAATTAACTTATCTGAAGTCCAGCTGCCTTGGAATTAGAGAAGTTTCTCTTGTTGTAAGCGAGTAAAAATAATGAAAATGAATAGAACATATACATTTTCAAATATCCTCTCACATTAACGATATTCAGTGGATATTGAAGTTTTAAGCTTAAGCAATGTCAATCCCCTCACCATAGAATTGCTTAATGAGATTAATTCGATTCATATACGCCGTATCTCTATCATGCAGCTCTCCAGATCTACAGGCATTTTGAATCAGCTGAGAAAGTTGAATTCGATCAGAATTCATATTAACCAGTAGCTGAGACAATCCCTCCCAATCATTAATAGGTGTGAATAAACCGCCACCATGAGTTTTGACAAGGCCTTCAGGATACACACCTTCATAACCGATTAAGGCACATCCTGCTCCCAAAGCCTCTAGTAAGCATCGAGGAGACTCGCGGGTTTTATGACAAAAAAGAAAAATATCTGATTCACTTAATATTTTCAGTAGTTTTTTTCGCTCAGAAACAAAACCAGTGAATTGAATATGTTCTGCTATGTCCAATTTCTGGGATAAGGATTTCATTTCTGCTAACAAAGAACCATCACCGATCCAAGTAGCTTCAAGATTAACGCCACTTTTTATAGCTGCATTAATGGCATAAATCCAATCCAAAGGTCCTTTTAAGGCTCCTGCTCGTCCTGCGTAGCAAATTTTAAGAACTCGTCCCTGTTTTAGTTGGGTTATTTGATGCTCTAATTGTGAAGAGCTGATACGCTCTTCTTTAGTCATTGTCACATGATAAATTTGATGAGAAACCTTTGGCAAAGGAGAATATTCATCATAAACATCTTGACCCTGAAAAAAAGCTAAACCTGCATTCTTCAAAATAGTCGAATATGTGTTCTCAAAAGGCCTTATCGAACTATATTCCTTAATATATCGTTTCCACAATGACTGATTCTGTATGCTAAAGCGCATTCTTTCAGGATAAACGATATCGCCTGAAATTACGTACGGGCGCTGCATTTTGATGGCTTCAGTACTGGCAAGTGTAGCCCAATCACCAATTAATGAAGAAGGTGAAAATTCTAGATGACTTGCTTTTTGTATATACTCCCTTAAGGTTTTACGAACACTAGATTTGTAGTATATGAATCTATGAAATTTGTAAGCATATGGTAAGGGAAGAACCTCTAATTTAGAGGCCCACTGAGGTAGTTGATTAATTGGCCTACAGTTCTTCAACCCTGAATCAGGTGTGTCATGTGTACTCTTAGAGATAGGGCAAGCGAAGACAACTTTATCGAAGTTCTCCGTATAAAGCTTTAAAGCATCAGCCCAATCAACATCAATAAATAGTTCGCCTTCTATTTCTTTAATAATGCTAGGAAAAACCTGAAGAATCATTTCTGATGATTTCATTGCAATGCTCCTAAATGTATTGGCGTATAACAAAAAATATCATTTAAAAATAAATAATCGGCTATTATTAGGTCTACCAAAAGCTTCAGTAGGAGGAAATCTTTTCAAATAAAAATAATAGCCATATATTTAAAATATAAAACAGGCAATAGCAATAGCTTTTTGAGATTTAATCATTAGCTGCTGCCATAGCTCTTAATCTTCTAGGCGATAACTTTTTAGCTGAAATAGAGGTTGAAATATAAATTACCCAGAATAGATTGGTATTCCACAGTAAGTAGCTTTCTGTGACATTGTTAATGGTTATAAATATTGCAAATGCCAATGGCCAAATTTGCTCTGCCATTGTGGCTGAATAAGCTAATTTAAATGACTGGACCCAGAGCTTAATCAGGCTAATGGCGAAGCAGAAACCACCAATGAGTCCAACATCTAATAGCAAATCGATGTAACCATTATGGGCATGTGGCGCAGTGAAGCCAAATGGAGCAACTGCATTACTAGCTTCATCCTGCGTTTGACTCCCAAGGAACCAAAATGCACCTCGCCCAAAGCCTAACCACGGTCTCTCTGCAATATGCTCTAAAGAAACTCTCCAGATGTCAGTTCGCCCCGTCAAGGTCGGATCACCTCCAATAGCAGTTAATAAAACGTGCCACTGGCTTATTATTACTGTGAGGGCTGCATAAACGATTAAGACAATAATCGGAAGAATGATAGCTATCACTTCACCTTTCCATCGAGATCGAATATAAAGTGTAATCGCCAGAGGAATAAATACAGAGAGAACTAACCCTGTTTTAGACGTTGTTGCTAACACAAAGATAATGGCAACTCCAAAGACTAACCATCCGCCTCTTGAGTCAGACTTCTTCTTTGTTTTGTCTAGTGCTAACGAGAAAGAAGCCAGGGCCGCAAGAATACCATAGGCGCTGGCATCATTTTTGTGATCGAAAATCCCTCGGAAAAGACCCTCTTCACTAATTCCCATAGAAGGCATAGTTACTGCCACAACAAAGCTAAGAAACATTGCCATCGACAGGGCAATAATAATGAAATTAAGCTGCTGTTTTAGTGTGAAGCGAGTTGAAAGGTATATCCCAAACGCAGACATTTGGAACAGCTCTGTCTTAATTAATTCGGTAGTATAATCGGCATATTCTGACCAAATAAACGATATTGCAGACAGAAAAACCACAATCAAGATCCATTTATCTTTTTTGATTGTATTTAGAGCTTGTGCCCCTAATAAAATCAAAAAGAAAAATGCAAAGGCTCCAGTTCCATATCTAAATAGGGAAACCAATGCTGGGGGAACTAAAAGATTCACCCCCCGCGTAAAATAAAGAAGGCTGAAGATTACAAATATCTTCTCACCATATAATAAAATCTGATTCACTGATAGTAATGCAAATTAATGCTTTAATGAATATCAAAATTAGGGGCAATTAGTGACTAGCGGACACAACTTCTTGATAACTTCCTGACTTGATGATTTCTCCTGATTGCAGCATATAGACATAATCACACTTTTCAATTGTGGAAAGTCGGTGAGCAATGATAATCAACGTTTTTGTACCTGCGAGAGCGCTAATTGATTCACTCACTAATTGCTCTGTTTCATTGTCAAGGGCCGAAGTTGCCTCATCTAGCACTAAAATCTCTCGCTCATGATATAAGGCACGGGCAATACCAATTCTCTGACGCTGTCCACCAGATAAACGAACCCCCCTTTCCCCTACTACGGTATTAATGTTTTCGGGCAAACTATTAATAAATTCACCCAGCTGAGCTGCTTCAATTGCTTTCTGAAGCTTAGTATGATCGATAAGATCATCGGGCACACCAAAAGCAATATTTCGCTCAATAGTGTCGTCCATTAAAAATATGGTTTGAGGAATATAGCCGACCAAATTTTGCCAGGCACGTATATCCTTGTAGATTGATACATCATCTACTCTCACATCTCCACCATTAGGGACTAAGAGACCTAGGATAAGATCAACCAAAGTTGTTTTTCCAGCCCCTGACTTACCAATAAATGCAATAGACTGCCCCTTTTTAAGGTTAAGGGAAAGATTATTAAGTGCAGGTGTCTCAACTTCAGGATAGTTATAAGTTACTTGGTTTAGCTGGATGCTGGAATTAAAGCTTAAAGAATGATTTTCCGCTTTATCATTGGCCTTAACCTCTGAGCTTTTTTGAATCAGAGACATCTTCTGATCATTCTGAGCAATATATGTCTCAATCTCCCTCAGGTCATGATACAGAACATCAAGGGTATGCGTTCCATTTCTGAGACTTGCCAAAGATTGAAGAAACATACTTGAAGAAGGGATTATACGCATTCCTGCTACAGCAAATACCCCAAGAACTGCTGTCAATTCTTGGATTCCTCCTTCCGAGTAGACTAAAGAAATTGATACGAATAAGACTAGAAAGATAACCAGAATTGCCTCAATTGCAACCCGAGGCAACATC
>NZ_JADEXP010000232.1 GCF_015207065.1 Leptolyngbya cf. ectocarpi LEGE 11479
GGCGGCAGGGGGCCTGGGGGCAACGGCATTTTGGATGCTGCTGTCGCTCTGTACCGGTCTGCTGGAAATGACGGGGGCGATTGCGGCTGAGGCTCACGGTGCTCAGGAGCCGCACCAGGTGAGTCGCATCAATGTGCAGGGGCTGTGGCTGAGTTTTGGCATTTCGGTGCCGACTATGGTGTTGATTTGGCATCTGGATAGGATTTTTCGGTTACTGGGTCAGCAGACAGTCATTGTTGATGGGGCAATGGCCTATTTGCATGGGATTGTGTGGGGGTTGCCTGCGGCCCTGGGGATGTTTGTTTTTAAGGAGGTTTTGACGGCTCTCTCTCGACCGCGATTGGTAATGGGGCTGATGGGGCTGAGTATTCCTCTCAATATTGGTCTCAACTACGGACTGATCTATGGTCAATGGGGATTGCCCAGGCTAGAGCTGGCGGGGATTGGGTGGGCGAGTACTCTGGTGTTTTGGCTGATCTTTGGAATAGCGGTGCTGGTGTTGAGGCTGTCTCCAGCTTTGCGGCAGCTGCAGTTGTTACGGCGGTGGTGGCGGTGCGATCGCAACATCCTGACCGAAATCATTCATCTAGGTTTGCCCCTATGCATAGACTACGGCACAGAGATGGGCGCCTTAACCGCAGCGGCTTTACTCATGGGTGTGTGGAGCACAGAAATGCTGGCCGCCCACCGCATTGTCATGACCACCACAGAGCTACTGCTGATGTTTTCCTGGGGCTTTGCCTATACGGCTGCCATGCGGACGGGCCATAAAATTGGGGCCGGTGCACCACGGGCAGCGCGGCGGGTCGCCCATGTCAATCTCCTCATGAATCTAGTCTTGGTCGTCATATTAGCGATACCGCTATGGGTATTGCCCCAAACCATTGCAGGCTTTTATCTGGATGTGAATCTATCCGAGAATGCAACAACAGTTAACCTTGCTGTCACTTTGTTTAAAGTGGGTGTAGTATTTCAAATTGCCCAGGGTATACGGTTAATTAGTGCAGGAACGCTGCAAGGCCTAAAAGATACGCACCTGCTGGCGACTGTAGATGTGTTTGCTCACTGGGGTATTGGTATTGGCCTAGGCTATATGCTCGGTCACCGGCTTGGCTGGCATGGCATCGGTTTGTGGTGGTGTCTCACCCTAGGACAAATCGCGGCAGCTGTCATACTAACGAAGCGATTTCAGCAGTTAATTGCCCGGCGTGTCAACCTTGCCTCCTCTGAAAGTCCGTATGATACGACGAGTTAATTTACAGACAAAAACCTCAGTATGCACATATGGAGAATGACAGCGTAGCCTTTGGGAAACAAGGATATTTTTTCTGATTCAGAGAAGAAAAAAAAGCATTCATTGGATTTAATGTGCCTTTTTATACTGAAAAAAGACCGGAATACGGTTTTTCTTAAGGGAAGATAAAGCGTAAAACAGAAATATCAAATAAGCTAGAAAATATGGCTTTTTGGTTAAAATCTCTGTTATTTCGGATAATTTCTGGCTGATAGTTTTTACTACAGTCAGACAGTCAATACAGAGTAGCGCTGTATTGATAGCTAATGCATGTCAACGTTTGGTCTGAGATAACACATTTTTTGAGTTTTGAGTTTATGGGTACTAAAACCTTCTGATTAAGAGTTGAGAGAGTTTATGCGATTTCTCAAGCTTGAGGGATCAGTCTTTCAGTCTTCTGAATAATCTGTTTGCTTGTGTAAGCGTGCAATATTTTTAGTGCGATAGGGCACTTAGAAATCACTTCGCTTGCAACATAAGCGCAATCATCAAGCATCGTGGTTAGCACACTAATAACAAGTGTTAATCCCAGATGCTCGTTCCCTTCCCTGTTAGATGAGGGTCTCATTTTGTGGTGAGATCATCTAGACCTGAGTTCCCATACCTGAGATCTGCCATTGCTGCTTTGCTATAGAGGATGAATTTATCTGGCAACAGTGCTGTTGCCAGATAAATTGCAGATGGAATCATACCAAAGATCAGCAACGCCGGAAATACAACACCCCTAATCGTGGTTTTAGGGGATACACTGGCCGACCTAACATCAGTATTTAAGAAACAACATGGTTTTTACAGACTTTAGGCATCGACTCCTAGCAGTTGCAGATGCTGATTCAGCATCTGTCTGTCGTTTATTTGAAACTCAGGCTAAGAGACAGCCCACAGCCCCAGCAGTTGAGTTTATGGGACAGTGCTGGAGCTATCAGACCCTAAATACTCATGCCAATCAGCTGGCCCATTATTTGCGTGAGCAAGGTGTGGGACCAGACGTGTTGGTTGGCCTATGTCTTGATCACTCTTTTGAGATGATTGTAGGCATCTTAGCCATCTTAAAAGCGGGTGGGGCCTATGTTCCTATAGATCCTAACTATCCTGCAGAGCGTCTTGACTGGATTCTGAAAGACTGTCAAGTTGCATGTTTGCTGACGCAACACTCGTTGGTTTCGGTGATTCCAGTCCATACGGCAAAAAACATTTGTGTAGATACTGACTGGCCTGTCATTGCGCAGCAACCTGTTCATAATCTGGAAGCTTTGCCAACCGTAGATTCACTGGCTTATGTTATCTACACCTCTGGCTCAACCGGTGAACCTAAGGGGGTAATGGTTGGACAGACAGCTCTAGCGAATTTTGTGTCTGCAGCCAACCAAGCGTATGGTATTGTCGCAGCCGACCGCGTATTACAGTTTGCCTCAATCAGTTTTGACGCCGCCGTCGAGGAGATCTTTCTAACGCTGACCCAAGGGGCAACGCTGGTGCTTCGTACCCAGGATATGCTGAAGTCAATTCCAGACTTTCTAAAGGTGTGTGAGACATTACAGCTAACCGTTTTGGATTTACCAACAGCCTTTTGGCATCAGCTATGCGCTTCATTGGAGACCTGCCCTTTAGCCTCAACCGTTAGACTTACCATTATTGGTGGAGAGCGAGCATTACCTCAATGGGTCAATGTTTGGAAACAGTCTGTTAATTCTCAGGTGCGGCTGGTTAACACCTATGGTCCCACCGAGACTACTGTTGTGGCAACGTGTTGCTATTTGACAGGCCCTGATGCAGTTGAGATGAGTGAGGGGGGAACAGTTCCCATTGGGCAACCCTTAGGCAATGCTCAGACCCATATACTAGATGAGCATATGACTCCTATCCCTGTGGGGCATTCAGGGGAGTTATATGTCAGCGGAAAAAGCCTAGCTACCGGCTATCTAAATCGTCCTGATTTAACAGCCGAGAGGTTTGTACTGACGGCTTTAGATGACGATGAACCAGAGACTCGACTGTATAAAACGGGTGATTTAGCTCGATATCGCGAGGATGGTCAGTTAGAATTTTTAGGACGTGTAGATCACCAGATTAAAATTAGAGGGTTTCGAGTCGAGTTGCAAGAAATCGAAACTCTTCTAGAAAATCATTCTGCCGTCCAATCCGCAGTTGTTGTAGCTCAGGAAGATAGCCTTGGCCATAGTCGATTAGTTGCCTATGTGGTTAAGCATCTGCAGTATTGTATGCCAGGCAACCTGAGTTGCGATCTTGAGCAGCTAGAGCAAGAACAGATCAAACAATGGCAAGTTATTCATAACGATGACCACTTAAATACAGTCAACACAGACTGGGATGATACATTCAACATCAGTGGTTGGATCAGCAGTTATACAGGTAAGCTACTTCCTGCTAATGAAATGCAGGAATGGCTCGATAACACAGTTGAACGAATTCTAAATCTGAAGCCGGAACGAGTTTTAGAACTTGGATGTGGTACAGGATTATTGTTATTTCAAGTAGCACCCCACTGCAAAAGCTACATGGGTACAGATATCTCAGAAGTTTCTTTAGACCATGTTAAAAAACAATTGTCAAAGAACCAAACTCTTGCATCGCGAGTCACCCTTAAACCTGCTGCTGCCGATGACTTTGAAGATATCCCCCCTGCTTCCTATGACACGGTGATCTTAAACTCGGTTTTACAATATTTTCCGAGCATCGATTATTTAGTACAGGTTCTAGAACAGGCTGTCCGATTCATTAAACCTGGTGGTTCCCTTTTTATTGGAGATGTCAGAAATTATCAGCTACAGGAAACCTTCGCAACGGCCATAGAGCTATTCAAGGCTGATGATAAACTCTCCATTACAGAACTCTGGCAACGGGTTCAAAAGAGAATATTTCAGGAAGAAGAACTGACCATCGACCCATCTTTTTTCTTAGCTCTGAAAAAACATCTACCCAAAATAAGTCAGGTTCAGATTTTTCTAAAACAAAGTCAGTATCATAACGAACTGACCCAGTTTCGGTATGATGTTGTTCTGCATGTTGGCTCAACTCCCCAATCAACTATCGAAACTAGCTGGTCGGACTGGCAGTTACAAGACTTTAATCTTGCCAAACTACGGCAAATACTGGAAAAAACCTCTATGAAAGCAATTGGCTTGAGTGGGATTCCCAATGTCAGAATTTTAGAATCTGCCAATATTGCCGATGGGCTTAAACAAGCAAAACTAGCTGGTAATGTTGCAGACTTGAGAAAATATCTAACACAAACCGTAGATGGGAGTGATGCCGTTGACCCTGAAGACATCAGACAGCTTGCTACTGAACTAGCTTACGACGTCACCATCAGCTGGCCCAGTACAGAAAGCAAGGGCGCTTTCAATGCTCTATTTAAGCCTCAAACCGCTGTTGCTAACTATAAATTAGGGAGCATTGAATCCCTACCATTAGATCTGCGGCGACCATCGATTCAACCCTGGTCTACCTATGCAAATAATCCGCTCCAGGCCAAAATAGCTCACACCCTTGCGGCCCAGCTGCGGTCTTACACTGCGCAAAAGCTACCTAAATATATGGTGCCCTCAGCGTTTGTGGTGTTAGATACGTTTCCTCTTAACGCCAATGGTAAGATTGACCGCAAAGCGTTGCCTGTACCGGATTCTTCTCGGTCGGCTCTATCTGTTCCCTTTGTGGCCCCCCAAACAGCTCAAGAAGAAAAACTAGCGGAAATTTGGTCAGATGTACTAGACATTTCACCAATTGGGGTGAATGACAGCTTTTTTGAGCTAGGCGGTGACTCATTACGGTTGATGCAGCTGGTAGCACAAATTGAGCGGTCCTTTGAAGGAACCCTCTCCTTTACTGACTTCTTTAAACAACCAACAATTTCAGCTTTATACAGACAGCTGCGCCATCAGCAACAGTCTTCTACAGTTACAGAGTGGATGCCCCTATCTCAGCTAAGGGCTGAAGCCTCCCTCGATTTGGACTCACCTTCTGTATCCTTGCATTGGCCACAGCCTGAATCCCACTGGATAAATCCAAAGTCAATTTTATTGACAGGGGCCACAGGATTTATTGGTATATCTTTATTGCATGACCTATTACAACAAACAGAGGCCACAATTTATTGTTTGGTACGAGCGCAAACACTTACAGAGGGGTATCAAAAGTTACGACAATCTCTCCAACAGAATTTTCCAGGTATTGATATTCCCTATGCTAGGGTTAAACCCCTGATTGGGAATATAGCCCGTCCCCTCTTGGGGTTAGATATAGGGAAATTCAAGTACCTTGCTGATACTATAGATGTTATCTATCATAGCGCTGCAAGTGTTAATTTGTTTTATCCCTTTGGGGCATTAAAGGCCGCAAACGTTGTTGGCACCCAGTCTATCTTAACCCTTGCCAGCTATGTCAGACTTAAACCTGTTCACTATATCTCAACTTTGGATGTGTTTGAGTCACTGGTAACAACGGGGCCATCGATCATTTATGAGAATGATAGTATTGTTCAAGGAGTTGGCATCTCCGGGGGCTATGCCCAAAGTAAATGGGTAGCAGAATATCTTGTCACCCAGGCGATAGCAGCAGGTATTCCAGCTTGTATCTATCGGCCAGGCATGGTAACTGGCCATACCCAAACGGGTATCTGTAATACAACAGATTTAATGTGTCGCTTTTTAAAAAGTGTTATCCAGCTTGAGGCTGCTCCCGATTTGGACTGGATGATCGATATGACCCCAGTTGATTACGTGAGTCAGGCAATAGTTCACCTATCGCTTCAATCAAAATCCTTGAACCAGGCTTTCCATCTAGTGAATCCTAACCCCTATCCATTGTATAAACTTGTTCAAGCCGTCAATCAACTTGGCTATCCTATTAGCCAAGTATCCTATGAACGATGGCTAAACGCGTTCCATAATTGTCAAAATGCCCTGAGTCCATTAGCTAAAATTGTTACTGAGATCCTGCCGGGACAACCCCTAACACGGTTAGAAGTTTGGTTGGCTGGTACCCAGATGTTTGATTGTCAAAATACTTTGCGAGGTTTAAGTCGAACACAGGTTGAGTGCCCAAAAGTTGATGATCATCTGTTAGTAAAGTATCTGCACCACATTGGCTGATGTCGTACGCTCAACCTAACGCGAACACGTTGTTAAAATCATTGGAGATAACCTATGCAGACTGCTGAAGTTAAGTATTCGGATTATTCTGATTGGGATCCTAAACAGTATTTACAAGAATATTATTCAGGCATAATGCCTGATGAAAAATACTGTTTAGAGTTTTTAACTGAGTCCTTGCAACGAATTGATCCTGTTCCAGTTGCATTGGATTTTGGCAGCGGGCCTATCATTTCTCATGTTTTACCGTTGGCAGACAAAGCCCAGGAGATTCATGTCTCTGAATATGTCGAGTCGAATTTACTCGAACTCAAGAAATGGTTCTCTGCTGATAAATCAGCTTATGATTGGCAGCAGTTTACTCAAAAAGTACTGCAGCTTGAAGGGCACCAAGCACCCACATCATTAGATATCCAGCAGAGGGAATCAACAGTTCGTCAAAAAGTTACTCAAGTGATACCAGGTGATGTAAGAGAGGCATACCCTTTAGGAGAAGACAAACACAACTTTTATCCGCTAGTGACTGCCCACTATTGTGCGGAAGGCATTAGCCTCAATAAAAAGGAGTGGCGTACTTATATGCGTAACATCATGGGTATGGTGAAACCTGGCGGCACACTGATTACCTCCGCCTGCGGCTCTGGTCACTATTATCGAGTAGGTGAGATCTGTTTTCCATCTACAGAACTAAATCCTCAGGATGTATTGAGCTGTTTTTTAGATAATGGCTTTGTCAATCTTGACATTCGGGTTAGAGATTTACCTGAGTACTCAGATCAGGGATTTTTCTACACCATCTTCGCCTGTGGGGTTAAATCTTCTAAAAGCAAATGAAACCTTTAGCAGTTCAACCCTCATCAGTTGTTCAAGGTGTCTATCTATACAAAGAGGGGTAGGTGATAGCACGCCTCTCTGCAGTCTGTAGTTATCCGTTTTTTTTCTGGGCACTATAGCGAGTGTAGCTGAATCGAGTTTTTTCCAATAACCTTACAGAAGTTGGCAAAATATGTCGTCATCTATTCTCCTGTAGTGTTGCTTCAGAAACGTTATAGCTATGGACAGAAAATATCGTCAAACGCCCCATGGGACGCCTTTAAGCTTTGTGCTAGTCGTCCCTTTTGTTTTGCAAATTTTCTCCGCTGTAGGGTTAGTTGGATACTTGTCCTTTAGGAATAGCCAAAGGGCTGTTAATGAGCTAGTTTTACGTCTGAGCAACGAAATTAGTAGTCGAGTCGATCAACATTTAGATAGTTATCTATCGCTTCCCCACGAACTGGGTGCAATCACTGTCGATGCGCTACAGACTGGAGACATTGATATCAAAGACTTTGAGAGGGCTGGTCGTCACTTGTGGAAAAAGGCACAAACCTATCCAGATATTAATTTTATTGGCTATTATCTAGAGTCAGGAGAGGGGGTGGGCGCTGGACGCTGGCTGGAAGGTCAGGGTGTCACCATTGTGGAGCATTCATTGGCGGATGGGAAAGACTATGACTACGGAACTGATGCCAAAGGCAATCGGACTGATGTGTTAGATGCTAACGAATACTACGCTCCAGAAGATCAGTGGTATATCGACGCTGTCAATGCAGGAAAACCGACTTGGGGTGAAGTTTACACTGCAGAAGGATTTGACGACTATGTGACGGCCTCGGCTTCATTCCCTCTCTACGATAGTAATGGCAAACTTTTAGGAGCACTGAGCGTTGATCTGCTCCTAAGCAGTATCAGTAGTTTCCTAAAAGAACTGGACATTAGTCCTAATGGTAAAGCGTTCTTGATTGAACGCAATGGGCTGCTGTTGGGCAATTCTAGTGTAGCTAAAACTTACGATGTAATCGATGGTGAAACCCGACGGATTAGTGCCTTAGAAAGTTCTGATCTAACAATTCGAGCAACGGCGCGCTATTTAAAGACGGAATTTAATGGGTTTGAAAATATCCAAAACACTCAGCAGTTAGATTTTCGAATAGACGGAGATCTGCAGTTTGTTCAAGTGGCTCCCTGGCAGGATGACTACGGATTGGACTGGCTGGTGGTAGTGGTTATTCCCGCAGCTGACTTTATGGGTGTCATTAATGCTAATACCCGCAATACTATCATGCTGTGCATGGCGGCTCTGGCCATTGCAACTTTGATAGGAATTCTGGCGTCACGTTGGATTACGGCACCTATTCAACGATTAAACTTGGCCAGTCAGGCAATTGCTATGGGAGACCTGGATCAAACGCTTCAGGTCAAAGGTATTCGAGAATTACGAGGGTTATCATCTGCATTTAATCAAATGGCAGAACAGATCAAAGATTCCTTTGAAACGTTGGAAACTAGAGTTTCTGAGCGTACTGCTCAGTTAGCAGAAGCTAAGAATGCTGCAGATACAGCTAACCATGCAAAAAGCGAGTTTTTGGCGAATATGAGCCATGAGCTGAGGACACCGCTGAATGCAATTTTAGGGTATGCCCAGATTCTACAAATTCCTAAAAATCGTTCCGACAAAGATCGACAAGGCATTGCAACTATTGCTCAATGCGGTAATCATCTTTTAACTCTAATTAACGACGTTTTAGATATTTCTAAAATTGAGGCTCGAAAACTGGAATTAAATCCTAAGCCGTTTCATTTCCCCTCTTTTTTACAAGGTGTCGTAGAAATTTGCCATATTCGAGCCGAGCAGAAAAATCTACCGCTCGTTTTTGAGGCCCTCGATACATTGCCTGCAGGCATCGTTGCCGACGAAAAACGTTTGCGTCAGGTATTGTTAAACCTCCTTAGTAACGCGGTTAAGTTTACTGAAACAGGCAGCGTTACGCTCAAAGTAGGCGTTCAAACCGTTCCTGATAATCCTGCACTGACGCGACTCCACTTTTCTGTGGAAGATACAGGTATGGGGATTGATGCCGATGACATTGAAAAAATCTTTACGCCCTTTGAGCAGACAGACAATACTAAATATGTGACTGAGGGTACCGGACTGGGTCTTGCCATTAGCCAAAAAATTATAGAGCTTATGGGTAGCTCTATCCAGGTTGAAAGTAAACTGGGAGTGAGCAGTGTCTTTGATTTTGAAGTTTCTTGTCCCCTAGCAGAGGACTGGATACAGGCCGATCTCCAGCAGGGATTAGGCCAGTTGATTGGCTATGGAGGGAAACGTAGAAAAATTTTGGTTGTGGACGATCGTTGGGAAAATCGCTCTGTGCTGGTTAATCTTCTAGAGCCGCTTGGATTTAAAGTACTGGAAGCTGAGGATGGTCAAGACGGGTTAACTAAAGCCCAGTCGTTTTTTCCGGATCTCATCATTACAGATTTACTGATGCCTAACTTAGATGGCTATGAATTCCTCAGACAGGTCCGTAGCCTAGCGCAATTTCAATCGATCCCGATCATTGCTGCTTCGGCCCATCTGTCTGGCATTGATCGACAGGCCATGCTTGACACCGGATTTAATAGCTTTTTGTCGAAACCTATACGAGCGCAGGATTTAATCGAACAGCTTCAGCAGTTTTTACAACTGGATTGGCAGTACGAGCCAAAAGCTGAAAATGTATCAACCGATAGCGAAGCTGAGATGATTGTGCCATCATCGGCAGCTCTGATGTCCCTCTATGAAGCCGCTGAAAAGGGCTATATTGCAGATATGCAAACTGAGGCTGCCCGACTGAAGGAACTTAGCCCGGATTATAAAAGGTTTGTGGATAAATTGTTGGAACTGATCGATGAATTTGATGATGAAGGCATTGTCCAACTGGTTAGGCCCCATATAAATCTCTAAACTGTAGATCTCCCGCTTAGGGACAAGCTAACTTGTGGGAAATCTAAGTTCATTAGATCAACCGAAAGCAAAGTTTACTTTGATAGCCCTTCCAGGTACCTTCATTATGTGCTCCTCTGGACCTCGCTAAATTATGTTGAGTTCCCAACAAAGTGAGATTTTAATTGTTGATGACACGCCTTCCAACATTAAGCTTCTCTATGATTTTTTACAGCAATCTAATTACAAAGTTTCAGTTGCAAAAAGTGCC
>NZ_JADEXP010000233.1 GCF_015207065.1 Leptolyngbya cf. ectocarpi LEGE 11479
CTCCACCGCAGATAGGGCGAAGAGCGCATTTTCCCGGTCGGCACCGGGAATAAGCTGCGGCCGAGCTTGCTGTAGATTGTAGTGAAATTTGAAAAGCTCGTTTAATCCCTGCTGTGGCGCTGTGGTGAGTCTATTCTTACCCAGGCTCAAAAATTGACCGTTAGGCGCTTTGATCATCCACTTGCCAGTAAATGGTTCGCTAACGGTTGACCAAATACGGATCGACTTTGGAAAGCTCTTTAAGCGTGTAAGGCGCATATCTGGCAGGTTTGCATAACACTTTTGAGCGATTCCCCCAAAATTATTTTGCTGGTATAAGGTAATGCCGGTATTGTTACCCACCCGCAGCTGCTTAAAGCTACTGGAAAAATGGGATAGATCCTCAACATTTTGAGTCAGAATGACAGCGGCGTTATCGGTACCCACCAGTTCAATTTCACCTTCGCGCAATGGTGGATTCGCGGGTGGAACCAGGGCCTGAATCTCGGCATCGCTGAGAGCTGTGTGGTAGATGCGCAGGTCTTCGTATTGGGCGTTCGGAGTCCCCCGTCTTGAATGCCCCAGCTTCACATCGGCGTTGTTGTTAATGTTAGCCACACCTGTTTTTGATGTGGCTTCCGCTGCGAGTACCCCATCAATGTAGATCTTGATTGTGCGTCCTTTTCTCACAACGGCTACATGAAACCAGGTTCTATTGGATGCCATTGATAGACGCTTAGTCGCAACTTTCACATAATGCTTGGCCTTGCTATTTTCATCGACATGGAAAAATATTTTTCTATCAGATAGCCGCACGGAGAAAAAATTACCATGTCCTTTCATCGCTTGGTCGCCGATGACATCTAATTCGTTGTCTCCATGGGTACTGATAGTTCGCATGCCAAACGCCACAGTAAAGTCGCTGGTGCCGAATTGACCAACCTCTTTACCTAAATTGACATGGGAATCTTTGCTGAGTAAATGAATAGCATTGCCAATGCGGCCATGTCCCTTCAATGCAGACTTAAAAAGGCGTGATTGAACACTATTGACAGTATCTACAGTTGTTGTTCCTTGTCTCTCATTAAACTGCCAGTGGTATTTAGGTTGAACTGTCATGGTATTTCTGTTGTGAATTGTTGTGGGCTATAAATACTTGAACCTTAACCACATCAAAACCAGCGTCTTCTTCGAAGAAAACTCTCAGGCTTGAAATTGAGTTTGGCTTAAATAAATTGGTACACTCTTTAGAGGTATTTAGGTCCTTAAAGAGCCACGCAGAAGATTACTTCCATTTATGTTGTTTGGATTCCAGAAACCATGAAAAAATGTTTTTGGAATCTAGAGTGAGAGGATGTTGACACACTTAAATGCCTTTATTAGACGGTCATAAGTGTTGTTTCAAATATTCTTTTTTAGGTAGAGCACAAAAAATAAACAAACAATTGCTTTTCAATGGCAATCCCATACGTGAGATTTTCACGTATGCATAAAGCTGGATACGAATACAATTGATTGTCAGTTATGGATACGAATAATAGTTAAACTTGGATGACTTTAATTTTTAGCACTTGTCGAATGTTTTGTATTTAAATTAGACAAACCACCACAAAGCAAGCGCTCTATACACCAAGCCTTGATGTCCAACGTGAACCTCCTCATATCAATCAATAGTTACCTATTTGACTATTAATACGAACGAGGGGGCGATTTGGATTAAAAATATTTAAGCGGACACGGATAAAGCCCCTGGCCTTGACGCCTAACCCTACGCAGGAGCGGATCGAACACGGTACATGTGCTTGGAAACTTGGGAGCCCTTTATTAACGTTCATAATTCAAGGCTTAGAGCTTGAAATCCCTGCTAATACTAGCTAAAATCGCATATCTGAGAATTATGGGCAAGCGATGAAGCTACTGCGGGTATTGAGCATGACAATTATCCTATTGGTGCTGCTCCAGGCTGAAGCACCTCTGAGGGTAGTCGCCTTGCGGGTCACCAAACATTGCGCTGGCTGTCGGTTAAAAGGAGTGCGTATTCGGGAAGCTGATTTATCAGGTGCCGATTTGAGTAATGCCGATCTCAGATGGGCACATTTGGAGTCTGTTAATCTCAACCATGCTAATCTCCAAGGGGCCAATTTACGCAACGCCCGTTTGTACAACGTGACAACTCACGAGACAGATTTCTGTGGTGCCATTCTCATGGACGCGGTGAAGGGTTATTGTGACTAACCTTCGTTACTGCCCATTGGGATAAAAAGTCGAGCCTATGGGTTTTCTGCAGCTTCCACCGTGTCTTCAACGGTTGTCGTTAAGCCCAGCAGCTCTGCCACAGTCATGGCTGTTCCCGGTGCCAATAAAACACCATTACGGTAGTGGCCTGTGGCTAAAATCACATTCTCATACCCGGCTAAGGGCTTGATGACCGGTGCCCCTTGACCCTGGGGCCGAGGACGTAGACCGCTCCACTGCCGTACAATCTGAGCCTCGGCGATGGCTGGACAGTAGCGAATGGCTAGCTGGCGCATCTGCTCTAGTCGCTCTGGGTCGGGTACTAGCTCCACATCCAACGGTAGCTCCACGGCTTCGCCACCGGGGGGAAATTCGACCGTGGCTCCCAGCCAATAGCGATTTTGCCCTAAGGACACTAAATGGACGTCATAACCGCTGATTACGGGTTGAAAATCATCCTGCCCCAGGGGCTGATCTAGCTCGATTTCCATGGCTTGTCCCAGCACCGGAATCATGGGTAGTGGTTCTGTCCCCAGTTGGCTCAAGTCGGCTGAGTCCAGACCGGCTGATAGGATCACCCAGTCAACATCGAGGGTTTCTTCGGGCAGCTGCAGCTGAGAGCAACAACCAGAGCGCTTATTGAGGCCTAAAACAGGGCTTTGCCAGTGGGGGGTGACGCCTCGGCGTTGGGCGGCTTCCACTAGGGCCAGGGTCAACTGTTGGGGATGTACCTGACCATCCTGGGGAGAATAAATGGCAGCGCTGATCGTCTGCGCGTCAATCTGGGGGCAGCGCTGACGGAGCTGATCTGGGGACCAAATTTCTAAGGGATATCCCTGGGTTGCGCGCTTGGCCTGTAGCGACTGCCAGCGGGGGATCTGTTCTGGGTCAAAACATAAGCTCAGCAGCCCTTGAATGTGGGGAATGGGATACCCCAGCGTGGCCTCTAATTCAGGAATTAAGGTTTTATAGCGCTCGATGCTATCGCGGCGCAATCGCCAGTTACGGCCTTTGATTTTATGGCTAATAATTCCCATTAAAACGCCCAAGGCTGCTTGGGTAGAGCCTTGGGCGGGATTGCCTTGATCGATGACATGAATGTCTAAATGACTGTGGCGACTTAGTTCATAGGCTAGGGTAGCGCCGATAATCCCACAACCAACAATAGCAATTCGTGTCATGTGTACTGGCTAAACGATATCTAGCGGGTTCTAGATAGATAAGGTGGTTTATTTATAGCCTATGCCGCTGGTTGGTCTGCTGTTGGTACAAGATTGAGCAGAGTGCTCAAATCTTTGGCAAAGCGAATATAGGCTGCATTGGTGCGACTGCCATCATAGGCACTGACGGCAGTACTCATGGCTTCGAGATCGCTCGAAATTTTATCGGACAGGGCTAGGGCCTCAGCTTTATCAGATGGCAACAGCTGATAGGCTAGGCGGTTCATCTGTTCTCTGAGGGTACCCAAGGGACCGTGGATAAAGTTGTCGATATTGACCCAGTTTCTTTCACGAACGTAGCCCGCTAGCTCAGGCAACCGGTCTTTTGACGTTTGAATGCGGTCGGCATAGATGGTGATCTGAGCGATCTGAGCGGCAGAGTAAGTTGGTGGTGCGGCGGCCTTATTGCCAGAACTACAGCTGACGAGTAGGGTTGCGATCGCAACCAAGAAGACTGCCATAACCGAGCGCGCCAGTGATCGAAAGCGTTCCATACCTGCAATACCTCCTAAAAGTGCGAAATCTGATGTGCGGTGGTACTCCCGCATCAAACCCAGCTAATTATAGTACGCTACCCAGCTCAAATCAGCTGTCCATCGGATTACCAAGGACTACCAATGGTGGTGAACGAAGCCCAAAAATAAGGATGGGAAAATAAGCTGCTATCAATGTCAGCCAGCGTAGGCGGCAGTTCCAGGGTGCCGCCTGACCAGATGAGCTGGCCACTTTCCACTCGAATTTCGCCATTGAGCATGGCTAGCTGCGCTTGCCGCAGCGCTTCTGCTTTAATGGGTTCGGTTTGGAGACTGGTGTAAAACTGGGTCATCAGTCCCGCCGTGCCCACGTCGTCTACTTTCCATAGGCTAGCCATAGCGGTTTTTACCCCGGCTTGTACCGCAAAGCCGGCAAAGCCCAGCTCAGCTTCCACATTGCCTAGGGCAGTGCGACAGGCACTGAGCACCATCAGTTCTACGGGCGGATTATTAAGACCGAGCTGCCGCACCTGGTCTAGGCTCAAGCGCTGATCCCAAAACTGGATATAGGAGTTGTTGAGGCTACCCGCCTTAAACTCACCGTGGGTGGCCAGGTGGACGATGCCATAGGGTTTGCGGGCGCGGTTGGCCACCAGAGAATCGGGGGTAAAGGTTTCATTGATGACAAAATCACCGGGCCAGAGTTCTTCAGCAATGGTGCTCAGCTCAATAGGCACAGCGGGTAGCTCCGGCTGGTCTTGAAAATCAGACGCCCCCATGGCCAACACTTCTGTGTCGCGCACATCCACATAGCGCATATCCGTCAGGCTGACGCTGGGCATTAGACCCACGCTGTAGCGCTCAATCAGAAACCGGTCGCCATCGTGAAGGGCGGAGACGGGGAGCGATCGCAACCCCGGTGGCATCACAAAGGCCAAACTGGTAATCCCCCGACTGAGCAGCTCGGCCTCAATGGGCTCAATCAGCCAGGAATGCAATTCTTGAGCCGAACTGAGGTATGTCCGGGTACGCACTCGCCCCCGATTGGTCACGTTATTGCGGAACTGCTGAGCAGTTTTGAGCACCTGCTCATTTTGTACCGACAACGTTTTTAGAATGGGTGTCCCTTCCGGTGTAACCACCACGATCTCTAAAACATCGGTGGGTTGGATGGTGGATTCCGCCTTAGCCTGGGCAATGGGATTGTTCAAATCATTGGGCACAAACGAAACATAGACAATGGCGGGCGGTTCTCCGGTTTCCTCCGCAATTCTTGATAGCTCAAGCTGCAGCTGGGGCAAATCGGGTTTGGGATGTTCGTCCTCTTCTAGGTTGAGATAAGCGCGAAACTCATCGGTATAGTTGTCTTCATTGCGCAGGATGGCACCCTCTGCTCCTGGAATCAGCTGTGGATCAACGGTGAGTGGATTGCTGGGGTCTTCCGTCCCGGTTAGATCAGGGCGGGGGGTGGGGGTAATGCAGTCCGCTTCACAGTCATCCACATCCGGAAAATCTGGGTCCGGATCTGGGTCCGGGTCCGGGTCCGGGTCCGGGTCCGGATCTGGGTCTACAGGCAGCTCTCCAGTCAAAATCGAAATATCTCCTTGCACCACACTTTCTAGAAACGATTGGACAGGAGCTATCTCATCGTTTGTGGCCACAATGGCATTAGCTGTCCCATTGGTGGCATCACTTCCTATTTCAAACGGGGTTGCCCCATTGCCACCGTGGGTGATGGTAACCTGGCCTTTGCGACTAACAACACTGGCAAGCTGTTCTATCTCTCCGGTTTCTGAGTTTCTAATTTCAAAACTGCCTGAGGCTCTAAAAAATTGTGGTGTTGTCACCGTAATGTTGTCATCAGCAATCAAAGAACTGACTTCGATATCCCGGTTGCTAGTGAGGGTAATCCCGCCCCCACCAAAAATATCTTCAGTGATAACAATGCCGGTGTTGGCAGTATTGCTAGTTCCGTTGACGGTGAGCAGACCACCATCGCTGAAAATACCGCCCTCTACAACTACTGCCGTATCGCTGTCGCTTTGGCCAACAAGGGTAAGGTCTCCATCGGCATTGATCCTAGCGCCGCTGTTTACACGGATACCGGGGCTACCGCTGGCAGTGCCGGTAAAACTGACTGCCCCTGTCGCTGTGCCGCCCAAACCGCTACTTTCTTCCGTGGTAATAACATTGTCAGCCGCTACGATAATGGCGGTCGGGTCGGCTACACCGGTTAGGTTAGTACTGTTGGCGGTCACCGTCAGATTGCCCCCGGCGGTGTTAATCACACCAGAGGAGGGTTCGCCGTCAACTTGCACGTCAAACACCACCTGACCGTTGCCAGTATTGTCGGTGTCCGCCGCCAAATTAATATTTAACGGTCCTGTCTGGGTCTCAGGTGTGATGGACCCATTGATAAAAATGCTGCCCGCCGCCTCAAGCGAGAGGGTGGCTTCTTCTCCGTTAGCAAAGGTGAAATCGGTTTCTAGGGAGATATTGCCAGTTTCGGTACCGCCGTCGCCAGTCGTGACCCTGACGGTGCCGCCACTGTTGAGGGCATCTTCGATAATAAAGGCACTGACCAAGGCCGGGGATGATATGGCGACAAAGGGATTGGCCGGATCAAAGCCTTCAAAAACTTCCCCGCCCACGATTCTCACGTCAAACGGGTCGATCAGCCATGTGCCTGCTGTGCCCAACGGGGCAGAAAGATCGGGACTATCGCCCAGGGTCAGCCCCCTAAGGCCACTGGTTTCTACTAGACCCCCATCACCGCCGTTAGCACCGCCGCGCACTAAAAACTGTCCCAGGGCATGGGTGGTCTGATCGCTCCAGACGATAATCTCTCCGCCGTCACCGTTGACCGTGGCGCTGGCATCGACCACTGAGTCAGCGCTGACGTAGGTGAGCTGAGCATTGGGCAAGGGGCCTTGTCCCTGGTAACTACCACCGATGCGGATAGTGCCTCCTCCATTGGCACTGCTGGCATCCAGCAAACTGTTGGCGACAGCAACGGTATCGCCCAGCAGGGTAATCTGATTGGCGCTCAGGGTACCGTTAACCAGGGTGGTACCAGGTGTGTCTGGCAGGGTTAGCGCCCCATTGACTAGCTGGATGGTGCCGTCGGCACCTAGCTGCAGACTGTTGACGGTATCCCCAGCACCGGTCAAGAGTTCTGGCAATGTCAGGGGAGATAGGCCGCTGGGGGCACCGCTGGGGGCTATGTCATAGCTCAGGAGTGAACCGGTGGGGCTAAGACGAATGAGTTGCTCCTGTGGGACGGCTGCGATCGCAACCTCTCCAGCTGACACCGTCCCTGTCGATACCGCTGTCCCCCCCGCCAGCGTCAGGCTGCTATTCTCGCCTAGGCTCAGATCCGCTGTGTTGATCACCGAGCCTGAGCGATTAAGCCGAAATACTAATCCGGTGGGGCTACCCACCAGGCTGGCATAGTCGGGGGTGCCGATCACGTCCAAGGTACCGTCAGCAAAGGCTAACCCATCGGCGGTCGAAACACTCAGATTCCCCGGCAGTGCCAGTGTTGCGTCTGGGCCAAAGACTACGCCCACCGGATTTAACAAAAATAAATTGGCATTACTGCCGGTCAGACCCAGCTGCCCATTAATCACCGACGGGCTACCGCCGTTGATCCGCCCCACCACATTCACCACATTAGGCTGCGTTACAAAGGTGGCTGCTTCTGTAGCCGTCAGGCCAAACTGCTCAAAACTATGGAACAGATTCTCACCATCGTTGGAGGGGGTGCCCCCTGTAATCTGCTGGTTACCGTTGACATCGGTAACGGTGGTGTTAGCACCGTTAGGGACTATCTGTGCCCAGCCAGCGGACCCGCTGGCCAGCAGACCCCCGACGATCAAGATCGCACAGCTTTTGATAGGTGCCATCGATAACGCCTCCAACCGACATAGCAGCTTTCATCTTGCCTTATCTTCCCGGTGTTCTGCATTTCTACCGGACTATCCAAAGACTCTTACATAATGCCTCGGCAAACTTTTTGGGGTATCTATGTACAGGAGGTAAAGATCGTGGGGTCAAGGTTTTCCAACGGCTAGGAGTCCTGACGCATATACCCATTTTGTTGATACCACTGCACCGTATCTTTAATCGTGTCTTTAAACGGGCGATAGGTGGTTTTTAGGCCCTGGGACGCTTTAGACGCATCAAACCACTGTCTCGACAACATGATTCTGACCATGTGACTGTGGAGAAATGGTTTCTTGCCCTGGAGTCGCCCTAGCAAGTTTTGGAACAAGGCCCACAGCCGCACAGCAAATCGGGGGAGCTTTTTGCTGGGAATAGGCTGACCGCTGACCTCAGAAAGGTTATGCATAATTTCGCTGACCGAGTAATAGCCACCGGTCACCAAATAGCGTTCATTGGGTTGTCCCGAATAGACGGCAGAAAGCATAGCCATGGCTACATCACGGGCATCCACAATGGGAAAACCACCGCTCGGCACCAGGGGAGCATTCCCTTTTAAAAAGTTCAGAATAAAGCGCCCTAATTCTGTCGGAGCGGCATCGTTTGGCCCAAGCATGCCCGCCGGTAAAATCAATACGACCGGTAAATCATGGGACTTTAGAAAATTAGAAATGGCTTCTTCCGCCATCAACTTACTTTTAAAATAAGGATTTTTATAGTTAAATTCTTGGAACGGTGTGGACTCGTTACTGGGAGCCCCGCCCCGGATAATGCCCACGCAGCCACAGGCACTGCTTGTGTATATCACCTTAGAAATCCCCGCTTTTTCGGCGGCTTCGAGTAGATGGATGGTGGCATCTACATTAATGGCTTTTAGCTGCTCCCAATGATTGCCATAGTCAAAGGATTCGCGAAAATAGGAGGCCGTGTGAAACAGGACATCGCAGCCCTTCAAGTAGTGGGCAAAGTCACCAACTTCCTGTAAATCTCCCTGAATAACTTTGAGACTTGGATGCTCCCCTAGTAACTTACTGGCTTTAGTCAATTCACGCGTTAGCGCTATGACCTCAAACCCTTGATCGAGTAGCAAACGGGTCAGATTGCTACCGAGCAGACCGGTACTGCCAGTCACAAACGCTTTCATAAAAACTCCTAGAACAAACTGGCTGGATAGTATTCATGCCGTTACAGGCATGAGAACCGACTCTGTTAGCTAAGCTAAGTCGGTATTTAGTTTAAGGCATGGCCCCATAGAGTACCGTGCAAACCATTCTCAGCACCCCTGCGCCAGCACCATATACAAAGTTCAATTCCTGTAATCCTGACTCAATAAAAATTTAAGTGATTAAATTTAAGGGTACTTATAATTTTCCCCGACACAACATTGAGATGACAAATGGGAGCTATGGGTTCCTCAAGTATGTAGAGGTATGACGGACGGGGCCTCGCCAAGCGGGTTAAGGATGGACTTTAAATACCCCGTAGCCACCTCAATTCCCCCTAATCTACCAATACATCCTGTAATAAGGGAGCCAGTTCATTTTTTAGCTGCCCGGCTCGAATAAACTCGGCGTAGGTGTCGGATTCAATGGCCAGCAGCTCTTCTCTGATTTGCTCGGCGGCAAATTCTTGCAGATCGGGATTGCTGACTTGCATGGCTTGCATTTCCTCCTGCAGCTTGTCTACTTGCCCTTGTACCAGGGCCAGCTGATAGCGCCCAAATTCGTCATCGACTTCCTGACGTTCCATCAGTTCTTTGACCCGGTTAATGACTCGGTTGAGCGCTACCCGACGGGCAATACCTTGCATATATTTTTGTCGCAGGGGCTGCTGATCTCCCAGTAGGTTGAGCACCTCTAGCAGCGGCTTGGCGGTCAGGCCCTGTACCAGCAGGGTGAATAACATGACGCCAAAGACGATGGCGATGATTTCTTCTCGCTCGGCCAGAGCGGCAGGTACACTCAGGGCCAGGGCCACCGAGACGGACCCGCGCAGCCCTCCCCACCACAGCACGGTTTGACCTTGCCAGCTGATGTCTTCATTGTCGGGGGTGACCATGTTGCTAAAGAAGCTGAGGCCAAAGACGCTGATCAGCCGGGCCAGGAGCATGGTTGCGATCGCAATCCCAATGGAGTCTATATAGGTGCTCAAACTGCTGAACTGCACCTGATCGCCAATCAGCAAAAATACAATGGAGTTGACAAAAAAGGCCAGAAACTCCCAAAACTCCGACACCACCAGCCGAGTTCTGGGGTTCATGCCAATGCGCGAACCAAAATTACCCAAAATCAGCGCCGTGGTTACCACCGCGATTACCCCCGAGCCCCCCAGTTCTTCCGCCACGATGTAGGTACCATAGGCGGACACCAGCGTTAGCGACTGCTCCACCAGCGGCAGGTCAAATCGCTGGGTCAAAAAGGAAATACCAAACCCAATCAGTGCTCCCACACTGACACCAATACCGGTAAAAACCAAAAACTGGGCAATGGTCACTGAAACATCAAACTGATCCACCCCCAGGGCGATCCCCAGCAGCAGGTTAAAGG
>NZ_JADEXP010000234.1 GCF_015207065.1 Leptolyngbya cf. ectocarpi LEGE 11479
CTATATTTATTCATTTTTGATTATTTCACGAACTGTTATTGAAACGCTATCTAAAGGAAAGTTCTCATGGCCATGGATGTTGGTACAAACTCAAATGCTGAGCCCAATCCTGACGTCGACGCATTAGAGGGGATTCCCAAGCAAGACGCTACCCCTGTCAATGAGCAGGTACTAGAAGGGAGCACAGTGAACCCTTTAGACAATATGCACAGCAACCAAAATGGCTTAGGGAACAAAGCAGACCAACTCTCTCAGCCACCGCTGGCCGATCGTTCTGATAACTATCAGGGCGTTGTTACATCCGCCCCAAAAAGTACATTGTCAGACGATTCATCGGGTAAGGCACCCGATGAGTTCAGATATTATCGGGGAGTACGCTATAAAGAGGGTGAGCAGCGCTATGCCCCCGAAAACCTAGCTGTCTCTAGGCGTAGCAGGCTGCTGCAGTGGTTTTATGACTTACCAGTAAGTAGCAAGCAGCTCATCGGTTTGATTTCGTCAGAAGTTATTTCGGTGATTGGTTTGGTCGGCGTGGGGTCCCTGTTGATTATTAGCGGTGCCCGTCAGCAATTACTAAAACAGTCTGAAGCCGAATTAGCTATCGCTGACATTCAATACAATATCAAAGTTAACGAAATGGGATTTGGCTTTCGCGGCCAGTCTGAAAATACGGCCATTGTGACGCTAGCCGAAGCCATTACTAACAATTCTGAGGAGGTTAGCAGCGACCAACGGTCTGTAGTTCGTGACATTTTGCAAGGGGAAATTGAGGCGCGGAACATTGAGTATGCCACCCTCATTGGTACGGATGGCAAGATTATCGTCAATGCTCAAACTGATCGAACTGGAGAGGAATTTAATCCCTATGGGTTGGTTTCTCGGGTAATCTCTGAAAAGCAGCAGCTGAGAGCGAATGGCCTAGTTGATCGCAGTGAGCTAGAGCGTCAAGATGTTGAACTAGCTTCTGATGGTGATAAAGCCCTGATTCGCTACGTGGCAACTCCTGTATTTGCTCAAAATAGGGGCGATCAGCTAGTTGGCGTATTAATTGCTGGAGATGTTGTCAACGGCAAAACAGCCATTGTTGAAAGCAGTGTAACCGCATTCGGCACTGGTTATAACGCCGTCTATTTAACTGATGACTCGGAAAATTTTGTCCTGGCTGCATCGGCTGACCTAGACGAAGGTGAGGATGAAATTGAAATTGGTGAAGAGATTTACGATCAGATACTGCTAACAAGGGCCTTACAAGAAGAGGGGGAACCTGTCTCCCAGCGTCTGGTGGAGCCTGATGGTGAAGCCTACGCGATGTCAGCAAAAACGTTAGAGGACATCAATGGTGAGCCCATTGCTGTTTTAGCTCGTGGTACATCAGAAGCTAAACTCCAAGCTCTGATTAATAGAAGTCTTAAGATTCAATTTTTAATCGCGCTGCTGGCAATTCTAGCGGATATCTTTTTAGCGCAGCTGTTAGGGCGTTCCATTGCTAGTCCGCTCAGACGGCTACAGGAAGCAACTGAGTCCTTTGCTGGGGGAGACCGGCAGGCAAAAGCGGAGGTATTTGCAAGGGATGAAGTCGGGCAGCTGGCAACGGCCTTTAACGACCTTACCAGTAAGGTGCTCCAGTCTGAGGGAACCCTCATTGACCAAGCTAGTATCCAAGCGCAAGCGGCCCAACGAGCAAATCAGCTGGCCAGCTTAACCAGCGACCTGCGCAAAAACATTGACCAGGAGCATCTGTTTAGCGTCGCTGTCAATGAGGTTCGCAAGGCGTTAGAAACAGATCGAGTGCTGATTTATCGTTTTGACGAAGATTGGAGCGGTGAAATTATATTTGAGTCTGTCGCCATGGGCTGGCCTACGGCCATAGGTGCTAATATCGCCGATCCTTGTTTTGCCTCAGGGTATGTAGAACGGTATCGTCAGGGGCGTGTACAGGCTACCAACAACGTTTTTGAAGCGGGTTTAACCGCATGCCATTTGGGACAGCTCAAACCTTTTGAGGTTAAGGCCAATTTAGTCGCACCAATTTTAAAAAATGGTGAGCTGTTTGGACTCTTGGTCGCTCATCAATGCTCAGGTCCACGGGATTGGAGTGAGCTAGATGTTAGCTTCTTTAGACAAGCTGCTTTACAGGTCGGATTAGCCGTTGAACAGATCAATCTGTTTAATCAGAAAGAGCAGGCTCAGCTGGAGGCAGAGGCCCTGTCTGAAGAGCGGCGTCAGCGACAAGAGACGCTTCAAATGGAACTTCTCGGTCTCCTAGATGATGTAGAAGGGGCCGCTCGCGGTGATTTGACTGTGCGTGCCGATGTCTCGGCAGGAGAAATTGGCACGGTGGCTGACTTCTTTAATGCCATCATTGAAAGTCTGCGACAAATTGTGACTCAGGTTAAGATGTCGGCCGGTCAGGTCAACACATCCCTGGGCGATAACGACGCGGCAATGCAGGCCCTGGCTGAGGATGCCCTACAACAGGCGGAGCGGACAACTCAAACGCTAGATTCTGTTGAAACTATGACCATGGCGATTACCCAGGCCGCTGATCGAGCCCAGCAGGCAGCTGTGGTTGCCCGCGAAGCTTCGCAAACGGCTGAAACCGGTGGAGAGGCTATGGATCTGACGGTGCAGAATATTTTAGATCTAAGAGCAACCGTTGGTGAAACAGCTAAAAAGGTAAAACGGTTAGGAGAGTCTTCTCAGCAGATTTCAAAGGTTGTTTCGTTGATCAACCAAATTGCCACCCAGACTAATTTGCTGGCTATCAATGCTGGTATTGAGGCGGCCCGTGCGGGTGAGGAAGGGCAAGGTTTTGCGGCTGTAGCTGAAGAAGTGGGTGAGCTGGCTGCCCGCTCTGCAGCAGCTACTCAAGATATTGAGCGGATTGTAGATAGCATTCAGCGCGAGACTGCCGATGTGGTTGATGCGATTGAAAGCAGTACCTCTCAGGTGGTAGAGGGAACACGGCGTGTGGATGAAGCAAAACAGAGCCTGGCCCGCATGGTGGAAGTTTCTCAACAAATCGATGCTCTGGTGCAGACAATTTCTGCAGCCACAGTTTCTCAGGTGGAAACGGCTGCCAATGTATCTACGCTGATGCAGGAAATCTCGTCGGTGTCTGAGCGGACTTCGAGTTCTTCTAAGACCGTCTCAGAAGCGTTGCAGCAGACGGTGGCCGTCGCTAAGGAACTGGAGCTGTCCATGGCTGCCTTTAAAGTAGATGACTAGTGGGCGCTAATGGAACTTTCTGTCCACCCAAGGCAGTGGCATGTCGTTAGTTTGGACGGTAGCAGGCTACGTTCGTTAGTCAAGGTTGGGTTAATCAGTAGGCAGTCACACAAGGCAGGTATGCAACAGGTGCAGGGTCATGGCAGTTGATAAAGAACTTGAGATTAAGCTTCAGTTTCTAGATGAAGCGGATGAGTATCTACAGACCCTGGATGGGGCTCTCCTCGATCTAGCCCATAAAGGGGTACTGCAAGACGATATTAATGCTGCTCTGCGGGCGTCCCACTCTATTAAGGGGGGCGCTGCCATGATGGGATACACTCTGCTGAGTGAATTTGCCCATCGGCTTGAGGATTCACTGAAGGTGCTCAAGATCCAACGGGATGGGTTAGTCATTGATGATAATTTAGAGCGGCTATTGCTGTTAGCAGTAGATGTATTGCGTCGGGTGATTCAGTGCGATCGCACCCAAAACGGTCCTGAAGACGTATGGCTGAGTGATACAGCCATGCCCGTCTTTGATCAGCTGCACGAGATTTTGGGAGAAGCCGATCCTGAAGACGCCAATCTATTACTATCATCGGATGAAAATCAAGACATTATTCCGGTGCTATTTAGTACCGAAGTTGAAGGCTGTCTTGTCCGATTAGAATCAGCTATTGCCAGTAATACCCCCCAGCTCCGTGAAGAAGTCATGATTCTGGCCCAAGAGCTGGGAGGTCTGGGGGAAATGCTGCAGCTTTCCTCTTTTTATGAGCTATGTATCTTTGTTGAACAATCCATTCAAGCCGCCGATGATACCCAGGTTATGGAGGTTGCTCAAGCGGCCCTAGGTGAGTGGAGACAGTCCCAAAGCCTCATCCTAGAGGGACAGGTTGGACAGCTGCCCGTCACCCTATCAGGGTTGAGCTTTGAGGTATCTACGACTCCCCCGGCCTCTGCAAACGACTTGCCCCTAACTGGCGACCCAGCATGGGCTGATATGTCGGCAGCTGAGCAGATTCAAGACGAGGATTGGGCTAGTATTCTGGCCCAGGCAGAAAGTGCTCCAGCGGATCAAGATATCTTTGCTCAAGCTGCAAACAGTGTTCCAGCGGATCAAGATATCTTTGCCCAATCAGCAGATAAAGCTCAATTTGCAGACCTTACAGCCAAGCCAGTTCAACCGACAGAGCCAGCTGCTGAGACTTTTTCATCAGTTGAGCCAGACCCATTGGACGTGACTCAGCCGGTGAGACCGATGGTGGAGTCGGACGAGCCGATGACGGCTCAGACTACAGCTGCTGCGCAGACAGAATTTCACTTTTCCAGTAAGTCGAGTGCTGAAGCTAAGGCTACGGTCAATGCTGACCAAGATACCACCGTACGTGTTTCTGTACGACAGCTCAATGAACTCAACGATTACTTTGGTGACTTGACCATTGAGCGCCATCGTCTTGACAGTGAAGTAAAGCGCTTACGCACATTGGTCAAACTGCTGCACGAACGTCTGCGGTCCCTAGAAGAGTCGGAAGAAGAGCTGCGGGATGCCTATGACAAAACAGCCAGTGACAACCCCCTGCTGCTACCAGCGGCTCAGGGGCACAATGGTGCTACTGCTGCTGGGCCTACGCTGACTTTGGCTGAACGTTTGGGTAATGGGGCTATTGTCTCAGGAACCGCCTCAGGTTTTGATTCCTTAGAGATGGATCGCTATGATGAGCGACATTTGCCGTTTCGCGACATGATGGAAACGGCTGTCAGATTGAGAGAGGTTGCTGATGATATTGAGATTAGCGTCGAGACGGCAGAACAATCGTCGCGCAATCTACAGCGCACCACACGCCAGCTCCAACGCAATCTTAACCAGCTACGGATGCGGCCATTGTCGGATATTACCAACCGCTTTCCACGGGCCTTACGTGAGCTGTCGCTCGAATTTGGCAAGCCTGTAGAGCTGAAGGTCGAAGGCGATAAAACTCTAGTTGATCGCAACATTCTGGAGTCTTTGAACGATCCCTTGATGCATATTCTGCGCAATGCTTTTGACCATGGGATTGAAACACCCGACAAACGTAAGGCAGCAGGCAAACCAGAGCAAGGCACGATTACCATTCAGGCACAGCAGCGCAGCAGCCGCACTATCATTACCATCCGGGATGATGGGCAAGGTATTCCCCTGGATAAAATTCGAGCCCGTGCCCAGGAAATGGGATTAGATGAGTCGTTGCTCGCCACGGCGAGTGAAACGGATCTGCTCTCACTGATTTTTGAACCTGGCTTTAGCACAGCTAGCCAAGTTACCACCCTGTCTGGTCGGGGTGTGGGCATGGATGTGGTCCGCAACAATCTAGAAGAAATTCGCGGTGATATTAGTGTTGCCACCCAGGCGGGCCAAGGCTCAACCTTTACGATCTCAGTACCCTATACCCTTTCTGTAACCCGTGTATTACTGGCCGAGAGTAACCGGTTACCCATGGCCATCCCAACAGATAACCTGCAGGAAATAACCATCGTTGCCGAGGACGAAATTTACAAAGATGGCGACCGTGAAATGTTTACCCGTAATGGTCAACCCATTCGACTCATCCGTATGGGTAAGTGGTTAGCCTTTAACTGTGCGCGTCACATCGAAAGTTTGGAGATGAGCCCCAATGTTGTCATCCCCACGGTCCTGGTTTTCCGGTATAACGAACAAGCCTTTGGCCTACAGATTGAGCGCTCCTGGGGGGAGCAAGAAGTAGCCCTACGACGGGTGGAAGGGGATGTCCCCATGCCTACAGGGTTTAACAACTGCACCATCTTTGGCGATGGACAAGTGGTGCCACTGCTCAATGCGCCGGAATTTATTCGTTGGGTGTTGAGTTGTGAAGGGTCCAACATCCGTGAGGCATCGGTCCTGTACGGCAATCCGTTGCTCAGCGGTAAGCTAAGTGACTTACAGCCCGCTGCAGCCGCTGCTGGTCAACAGCAGCCAGCAACGATCTTGGTGGTAGATGATTCGGTCAATGTGCGCCGGTTGCTGGCCCTCACCCTAGAGAAACAAGGTTATCGTGTGACCCAGGCAAAAGATGGTCTGGATGCTCTAGAAAAACTGGATGCTGGTTTGACTATTAATGCAATTGTGTGTGACATCGAAATGCCCCGTTTAGATGGCTATGGGTTCTTAGCAAAACTGCGATCCCATGAGCGCTGCTCCCATATTCCGATTACGATGCTGACGTCTCGTACGGGGGATAAGCATCGACAGCTAGCCATGAAATTAGGGGCGAATGCATATTTCTCCAAGCCCTATCGCGAAAAGATGTTGCTCGATACCCTGGCAAATGCAGTGTTTAATGCGCCGTTGAATTAAAAGGGAGTAAATTCACGCGAGGGTTGAAGCAATCCGCTTTGAAATTGCACATGTTTCAAAGCCTGTAGCTCTTAGAATAGGTAAGAAATAAATCCAGGCAACATGGATGATCTCGATTACCTTGAAGTTGTTTGCTGCCTATCAGGATGCGTTGGGATGTCCCGAGCGGGTGATGGAGCTGTCTGAGGGGATAACGGTGGGGGAACTGTGCGATCGCATCTGCACCGAATACCCTGACCTTAAGCAGTGGCAAGGCTTAACACGCTTTGGCATCAACCTACAGATGGTGGAGGCCGATACCCCCTTAAGTGACGGCGATGAAGTCGTCTTTATCCCGCCTGTCAATGGCGGGTGATTAGAGGTGGTGATTAGAGCAATAGCGGCTGAGCCAGCCTAGTCCACGGCGTACTGCTGCAGAATATCGAGAGCAACTGTACCCAAAGCAGCCTCATGGGTTGCTGCCAGCACAACTTTGGGTGCCACCCCATCCTCGTAAGCTTCTTTCCAGCGAGCCGCACACAGACACCAACAGTCCCCCGGTTTAAGGCCAGGAAACTGATACATGGGCATCGGAGTGCTCAGGTCATTACCTTGGGCTTTGGTATAGGCCAAAAACTCTTCTGTCACCTGGGCACAGACCACATGGGAGCCCAAATCGTTGGGTCCAGTGTTACAGGTACCATCGCGATAAAAGCCTGTCATCGGGTCAGTACAGCATACCTGTAAGTTTTCACCCAAAACATTTTTGACAATTGCCATAGAAATATAGAGAGTAGATACAGTATCAGCTAAATTTCGGCAACAGCCCGCTCAACCAGACGCCGGGAGAGGGTTTGGATCCCTGTGTGCTCGTAGTAATTGGTGGAAATATCTAGAAAGGCACCAAAATAGTCCATTTTATCGTCGGCCACATCCACAAAGGTTTTGAGGTTAGCCACTACGCTCTGGGGAGTAATACCTTTCGATTCCACAAAGTCACCCATCCAACCTTTAACCGACTCAAAACTGGCACCGATAAAGGTGAGCTGATCGTCCGTTTTATTACCAGGAACAGCCTCCTTGATCGCCTTGAAGGCTGGATTACTGTCCAAATCCTTAGGGGTGAGATTTCCCAGAACCGTTTCAGTGTGTTTAATAAAGTTGGGACCCAGGGGAACCAGACCATCAAAGCAAACGAGGGCCGCCATCCGGACTAGGGACTCACCGCCATAGTCTCCCAGCGCTTTGACAAAGTCACCGACGCTATCACCCGGAATCCCATTGATTTTGCAAAAGGCAACAATTTCAGTGACTAGCTTCATGCAAAGGTCAATAGTCTGAGCCTTTTCAGGCTTTGGTGTGAGGCGATTGACCAGGGAAAGAAACGGAACATTTTCGGTCACCTTACCTGCCAAGGCCGCCTGTCCCAGGGCTCGTCCGGTCGAGTCGATGGTTTGATACAGCCACAGGGCTCGCTGATATCCTTCTGATTTATCGTTATAGAGCTGAATAGCCCGAGCCCCAATTTGCTCAATTAGGGCAGGGTCACTTTCACCGGTCACTTGGCGAATCGTATTTTCAAAGCCCACTATGTTTTCCCATTCCCCCGGCAATATTTTGTCAAGGGAGCGCAGTGCAAAAACCGTCAGGTTTTTTTGAGGTAGCTCGTTAACGAGTTCATAAATCGACTTGCTCATGGGGATATCCTCATTAATTGACGAGCTTGGCAAGACCAGCCAGATCAAATTTTTCTAGCCAGGCTTCCCGATCAGCTGGCGTAAAGTCGGTATCCCGGGAGAGGACTTTAACCTGTAGCCGATCGGCTACAAGCAAGCTGGTAGCGGTGCTGCCAACTTCTGCCAGGGGATAGCCTGCCAGGGAGCGAGCGCTGTTTTGATATTTGTTAGTGGCACTGGGATTAGAGACCGTATCCGACACCGATAGCATGGCTAAGGTATTGCCATCCTGCTTCAGCTTCGCTTCAGCAAAGCCATCTTTCTCTTGGGTGTAGACCCGTTCATACCCATCAGCTTGGGGAAAAAACTTATTGAACTCACCACCATTAATAACAACCTTTTTGTCAGCATTGACAACAGGTGTTTGCTCTTCGATTTGCTCCCATTTGGCATTGTCACTGGGCTGGGATGCGTTTAGATGGGTAAGCTGACAGCCGCCCACTGCTAGCAGCCCGACGAGCAAAATAGCTCCGATGGCTAGGGAAACTTTACGCAACATGGGGTTTAAGGAGTATCTCTATGGGACAGGACCAAGACCAAAAATACAGGTAAACTCTACCGCCATTTGTGAAACGTACAGGGAGCGGGGAGAAATTTCGTAAGTATTCGTATCGTTTTTAGATGCAATTTTTGTCAGTTGGAGGTCCATAATAGGGCGATGAATTAAATCGACGCGCAGATATGCCCAGGAAACCAAGCGAATTTATTGTCCACATGCTTTTTGATGGCGGTCATCATGAGGAAGTGAGGTTTTCATCGATTCAGGACTTTCAAAAGTGGTACAGCAATGAGCTGACACCCAAGTCGTCATCGGATGACTTTATTAAGGTGCCACTACCAGAGATCAATCCTGGGGAATATATGGTGATTCGGCCATCTCGTTTGGTAGCGCTCCGGGTAGAACCGCAGTTTAGCTCCAGTGTTGAGCGGTTTTAGCAAGATTACGGTGATGCTTGATCAGCGATGGAGATTGCGGACGCTCTTCGCAGTCTTAGTCATGTTTCATCCGCTACCAGCGGTGGCCTTCCCACTGGAGCGGATTAATTGCCACGTTGAGTTTGTCGATCATGTTTGTCTAGGCTACGACGCTCAGTTTGGCCAGGATCGTGCTGCTTTGCTCCAGGCGATTGATCACAGTCTGGACTACCTGGCGACTGATGCGGCTGTAATGGCCTATGAAACATATCCGCTAGCGGGGGTGCCCCATGGGCGAGTGCAGCGTAGCTTAGTGCGGTTTCGTCAGCTGGTGGCGACCAGCCATTCAGCTCGGCAGCTGCAGACAGCGGTGGCCCAGGAGTTTGATTTTTATCGCTCAGTGGGCGGTGATGGTTCTGGTCAGGTGGATTTTACGGGCTATTTTGAGCCAACCTACAGTGCCAGTGCCGTACCTACGCCAGACTATCGCTATCCGCTGTATCGCCGACCGCCGGATCTTGATACTTGGCCTATGCCCCATCCCACCCGAGAGCAGCTAGAGGGAACCGATGGATTGAACGCAGACCAGGGACCGCTGGCGGATTTGGAGTTAGTCTGGCTACGGGATCGATTGGAAGCGTTTTTGGTCCAGGTTCAGGGGTCGGCTCGCTTACAGTTAACGGACGGTTCGGTGATGTCGGTGGGCTATGCCGGGCGAACGGAGTACCCCTACACCAGCATTGGTCGGGCGTTGATTGATGATGGCATTGTGGCAGAGGAGGACCTGTCTCTGCCGGTGCTGATGGACTATTTTGAGCAGCATCCGGAGGCTCTGGATAGTTATTTGCCGCGTAACGATCGGTTTGTATTTTTTAAGGCAACGGGGGGCGCTCCGCCCATGGGTAATTTGAATGTGCCGGTGACGGCAGGGCGCTCCATTGCGACGGATAAAACGCTGATGCCGCCGGGGGCTTTGGCGTTGATTGCGTTAGACTTGCCCATGCGAACCGCAGCGGATAGCTGGGAGTCGGTGCCAGTCAATCGCTATGTGCTCGATCAAGACACTGGGGGGGCGATTCAAGGCCCTGGCCGGGTGGATATTTTTGTGGGTACAGGACAAGCAGCAGGACAGCAGGCGGGCTTGATCAATACCCGTGGGCAGCTGTACTACTTACTGCTGCGT
>NZ_JADEXP010000235.1 GCF_015207065.1 Leptolyngbya cf. ectocarpi LEGE 11479
CGTTACTATTTTATGGCCGTATAGTGTAAGTCCTTTTTTTAAAAAGATGTCATTCTGAGTTTCACCAGCGATCAACAGAATTTTGATCATTACAACTTTAGTCTAAGTTCTTAAACAATAATAATCCCCAGAAATATGCGTTAGATTTACACCCAATAGAAATTGGACGGCATAACGTGTCAGCCTGAAGACACGTTATGCCGAAAACATACAACCAGCAGATTGCTCTCTAACTCTATTGATAACGGATACAGCACATAAACTTAATCTATGATCAACATAGAATTCATTTACTGTATCTGTATAGTGACTCGGAATATTAACTTTTGTATGCTTTCTGAGTATAAATAGTCGGAGCTTCATATACGTGTGCGTTTGCTAAATCATGCAGAATATCTCCTGAATTTTATATATTTTTTTGAATTATTTCATCAGTCTATCGACATAGCGTTGTCTTTAAAATTCTAATTTTCATGTTTGTTTTCCCTAGAAAATCACTACAGACTTAATTTCAAGGATCCAGAAGACCTCGCGAAAAGTACACATATGGAGAGCAGCGCGAAAAAGGCTCTCTACTATCCAGAATTGGCAGCAGAGAGCCCACAGCGATAGTTAGACCCAGAGTCCCTTACTGATTTAAATAAGCAGACAGACAGGTGGGGGTGGTTTTTGTCCTCAATTCGACAATATCCTCAGACCTGGATGACTGAGAAAAGAGCTTTTCCAGGTTTTGGCGCTCAGGTGATTGCGGCCGCTGCGAACTCAAACACAGCAACCCTTTACAAATTAAATCAATTAACTGGGCTTGATTAGCCGGTGTTGTAAAGCGATACCACTGGGGAGTTAGCCTCTGAATGGTTTGTAAAATTTCATACAGGTCTTCACTAATTTGGTAGGTTGTAAAATAGGGATCATCGGGCACAAACAGCTCAATTTGTCTGCCGATATCGGTTAATCCCGATTCTATGCGAAACCGTAAATTAGGTCGCAAGGAGAGATAGCACGTGTCTCGGCTAGATGACTGAAGGCACTCTCGTTGTTGAAAATAACTCTGCACTAATCCATCGATAGCCTGGGTTGGATTATGAATTGTACGGCAGAAATAGGAGCCTGATTGATCATCACTCAGGTTTTGAATGAGAATATAGCCAAAGTTTACAGCCCGGAGACCGGCTTCATGAAAATTGTTTAGCCACTGCTCAAGTTCAGCATTGTAAGCCTCCAGACTTTGTCCAAAAGGAGCATGGCTGTGGGGCACTGAAAACAGCACATCATCTCTATCGGCAGTACATAGGACAAGCTGGTGAGTATTACCCCCACTCCACCACTGGGAAAGTTTGGCTTGGTAGGTTTGAATATCCACCAAGTCAGTCACAATAAATACACGCCCCTGGGGATTGAGATACTGGGAACTCTGGTGAATAATCTCGGCCAAGATTTCTTCCCCTGTTGTCCCACCATCGCGGAAGCCTAAATCATGTTTGGGACTGGGAACAAACGGCGGATTGGCCAAGATGGTGTCAAATGTTTGACCTGCTACCGGTTCATAAAGACTCCCTGGGTAAAACTGAATGTTGCGAATATCATTTAGCTGAGCGTTAAACCGAGAAAACCGAATGGCACGAGGATTCAGATCTACGGAGGTGACATGTTGAGCATAGCGACTAGCGACTAACCCTTGTACGCCGCTGCCACAGCAAAGATCTAAGACATTTTTCACTGAGTATCGGGGAGCCGTGTAGACCAGCCCCTGACTATCTGCACCGATATACATAACTGGGCTTTCGGATATTTTGTCCTCTGCCAGCAGCATGTACCGATGATCGGTGGCAATGTAAAGACCCTCAACACAGAATAGATCGATGCGAGCAGACCATTGGTCCCCACGGTGAATCAATAGATCCAACTGAATCAACAGCTGTACCAACCTTGGCCCAAACAATTCATTCAGCCGCGCTTTTGGGAAAGCCACCCGTAGTAAAAACAAACGAATTAGATCGTCAAGATCGCTTTGTCCTAGTTGATAGCGGTCGTAGTAGTGTAAGCGAGTGGGTTCAATCGCCTGTAAGGATTCGATACCCAGTTGTTGACAAATAGCCGTCAGAGTATAGTCGGCCTGTTGCAAACAGGTCCGTAGCTCCCCCAACTGTCCCCGCAATGTAAAACTAGCCTCTTCGAAAGGGGCCAGGGTTTGACTACTATTGGCAGGTAGCCGTGAGTCTATATTATTCTCAATGTCAAGAGATATGAGTACATCAATGCCATATTGGCGCAGCTGGGTCTGTGCCCACTGTATTTTCTGAGACAGTTCTGCATAGGTGAGACAGAGTTCCAGGCGAATTTTCTCTTGCCAGCCCGTTTGTGCTGAGAGCATCGCCATGAAAAGTTTTACCTCATCAAAGGTATATTCTGTCATCTCCTTTTGATTAAGTGACTGGTAGGGTAATTTCCCACGGGCTTTAGTGGCCAGTCTAACCGCACAGCTAAAATTATGGCTACTCGTTTTAGCCCCTGAACCTGTAGCCAGTTTGCGTCCTGGGGAGAGACTGAGCCTTTGCTGGGCATCACTACTTTCAGCAGAGAGGTTGACTAGCATTGACTTACTCAACGGATCGAGGATCCAAACCACATCCTTCGATACTTTTGTATTGAGTGCTCCCATCAGCGATGAGTCAGGAAAGAGAACACTTGTTTCTTTATACCGGGCACCCAAGGTAGACAGCTGTTTTAATTCTGTTTCTGTCCATGGGCAATTGTGTCGTTCTCCAAAAAATAAAGCACGATCTAATGTCGCCATCAGGTCAGTAACCGCTGGCTGACTGGGAGGCAATCCTTGGGGAATAACCGTATCACCCACTTTAGACAAGTGTTCTTCATAGTTTTGAACACGCACATGTCGTTTGGAAATCCAAATATTTTCGACAGCTAGATAGTCAATATCCGTATTCAAAAAGGTTTGAATCGCTTCTGCCGGCGTCTCAACAATGGGCTGACCCGCGACATTGAAACTAGTATTGAGCAATACGGGGGGACCCTGACGCAGCCCCACCAGCTGGTGACAGAGTTGGTAGAAGTAGGGATTAGCCTGTGCCGTCACCGTTTGGATGCGACCCGTTCCATCCACGTGGGTCACCGCTGGAATCTGTTCCTGCACCGCTGGCTTAATGGGAGCCACCATGAGCATAAAGGGAGATTTCCCGTCTAGTTCAAAAACCTCATCCACATTTTCTAAGGGAATCACCGGGGCAAATGGGCGAAATGCTTCGCGGAACTTGACCCGAGCGTTGATGATATCCCTCATGCGCTGAAATGTTGGATCAACCATAATAGATCGATGTCCTAAGGCCCGGGGACCGTATTCAGCCCCCCCTTCAAACCGGGCAACGATGTGGCCATTTGCCAGGGATTGGGCGCTACGCTCCAACATTTCTGTTGGCGTGAGCACTTCTATATCAATCAAATCATCAAACTGCTTTACCGCCTGGGCTATTTGGGACGAGTCATAGGCATGGCCGAGGGTGGCCTGGGTTAGTTCTGGCCGTTTACAGCCACCCTGGTTGGCATAGGTCCATAGGGCCGCTCCGGCCGCGATGCCACTGTCGCCTGCCGCTGGAAAAATAAATATATCGTCTAGGTCCAAGTCCTTAAAGAGTTTGTAGTTAGCGACCGAGTTGAGACCTACGCCCCCTGCAATGCAAAGCTTTTTGAGTCCGGTTTGCTCCATCGCTACTCGTACAATATGCTTTAATGCCTGTTCTAGTTCATCTTGAATCTTATAGGCTAGATCCACCAGGTAGGGACGCAGATAGGGTTTCCCTTCGCCAGTATCGTAGGTTTTCTCAAGGGCAGCTATCTCTAGAAAAATATCGTAGGGAGAAATGGATAGGCTATAGCTATTGTCTACGGGTTTGATCCAACGATGCAAGTTAACCTGTTCTCCGCCAAAGGGGGCTAACCCCATCAGCTTACCGGCTTCTGCATGGCTGACATTAGTGTTGCCTAACTTGGTGACAAAGCCAGCTTTCCGGGTGACATACTCATAAAGAAAACCCAGGGTGGACAGACCGGCTAGATGGGCATTGACGGTTTCACTGTGGAGAGTGGTCAGGGTGTGGCCATGGCCCTCATAAAGGGTGTATGACTCAGTCTGATGGTCCTGGCTAGTGGTACCTGTAGCATCAGTAACTAAAACCAGTGCCTGGTCAAAACCAGATGGCCAATATGCAGAATAAGCATGGGCTAGGTGATGACTGGGGATAGCGATGACCTTGTCCGCAATTTCGGTCGGGAGGACATTGCGCATGATCTCTGGAGCAAAGTCATACCCTGGCATATTGGCAGTGACAGCGGCCAAGTCGTCCAGTGTAATGCCACAGCTATCTAGACAGTAACGGATAGCCTCATTAGGTGGCTGCATCCGAGAGGTCACCCCAGGCGCTTGTAACATAAAACCAATGCTGTACTTTTGCCGATCTAGCCGTTCTTGTTCAATGGCCACTAAAATTTCGCCATCCTTAACAATGGCAGCTGATCGTTCATGGCTGAGATTAAGTCCTAGATAATACTGAGACATCTCCGTGCATCCCCTTAGTGAAAACTTTTTTTAGTGTCGCATTACTACGACAAATTCAATAGTTCCCACGATAACAATATCGATCACGCTAAATAAGCTACAAAATATCCGTATATTCTGGGACGTCAATCTACGCATAATTGCGTAGGATTTAGCTAAATGTGGACAAGGTGCAGCTCAATTGATTAGATTTTGCTATGTTTGTATGCTTTTCTATTCTGTCTTGACGAAATAAGGCTTATTTTTCCGTATGAGTTCGGTCTATGGCAGTAGTACTTATAAGTAAGGGGGTGTTGTTTAAGCGTTAATTGATCTGAATAGATCGGTAATCTCTCTGTACCCAGAGGCATGCCTGATTGGCCGCTAATGAGCTAATCGGTATGGGTAGTCTTGATTAAACATCTGAGACTCTAAACAACCTATATTTCAGGTATTTGAGAGGCTATTTTTGTAGATCTAGACCTATGTACCCAAAAACCACAGCTTTACTACTGATTGGCTTTCAGAATGATTATTTTGCCCCGGATGGGGTTTTACATCGAGTGATTGAAGCATCGGCAAAAACGGTTAGAACCGTGGATAATACAGCTGCTCTAGTCCGACGGTTGGTTGACACTCCGGTTTTATTGATTTCCACCCCTATTTGTTTTACCCCGAATTATGAAGAGCTGGTTGAACCCATAGGAATCCTAAAAACGATTAAGGATGTGGGAGCTTTTCAGGCTGGTGAGAAAGGTTTTGAATGTATTCAAGAGCTTTTGCCATTTCAAGATAGAATTTTAGAAATTCCTGGCAAGCGAGGATTTAATGCTTTTGTCAATACCAATTTAGACCAGGTTTTACATCAGCAAAATATTACTCACCTAGTATTAGCGGGGGCTGTGACGTCTATCTGTATTGACTCTACTGGGCGTTCAGCGCATGAGAAAGGCTATCATGTGTCAGTTCTCAGCGACTGTACATCAGCTCGTACGGTATTTGAGCAAGAGTTTTATCTGGAGAATGTTTTTCCTCTGTATGGGGAAACGATAACATCTTCAGAGTTTGTGGAAAAACTAGCGGCCTCATCCCTATGCTAGAGCCCGAAAAAATTAATGAACTACATACTCAAATTCAGTATCGCTTAATCGAAAAGCTAACTGAGTCAGAGCGACGCTACCGTACTTTGGTTGAGAACTTACGGGAGATTGTCTTTGAGTGTGACCATACGGGGATGCTCACATTTGTCAATCAGGCCTGGACAGCGACATTGGGTTATCCCGTCAAAGAGGTGATTGGTCAATGTTTGGATCAGTTTATTGATAGGATCGATGTTGAAAAATGGCAGACGGCCTTAGAGGCTAAAATCGACTGCTGTTTGGAGCTGCGGTTTTATGGTGCAGATGGGACAATGTTTTGGTTAGAGCTTGCGGTCCAGTTTAAGGGTGGCTCTAGCTTTTCTGGGGCTTTGATCAATATTACTGAGCGCAAACAGGCGGAGACACTCCTAAAGCAAGCTAATGAAGATCTCGAAGACAGGGTAAAACAGCGTACGGCTGAACTTAGTAAAGCTAATCAGGAGTTGCAGCATACGATACAACGGCTGCAGTATACCCAAGGGCAGCTGGTGCATAAGGAAAAGATGTCCAGTCTAGGACAGCTGGTGGCGGGTGTGGCCCATGAGATTAATAATCCTGTGAGTTTTGTGCACGGTAACCTGGAACCAGCCCAGGAATATGTCCAGGAAATGTTGGTTTTGATTGATCTTTATCAGCAACATTATCCGCAACCTGTCAGCCGTATTCAAGATTCTCTTGAGGCCTGTGATGTTGACTTTATTAAAAGAGATTTTCCTCGACTGCTAAACTCTATGGCAATGGGGACAGATCGGATTAAAAAAATTGTTGACTCCCTACGTAGCTTTTCTCGATTGGATGAATCAGCCCTCAAAAAAGTAGATATTCATGAGGGGATTGATAATACACTCTTGATCTTAAGCCATCGTTTAAGCGGCACTCAGGAGATTCAGTTAATTAAAGACTATGGTGAGCTACCTTTAGTTGACTGTTTTCCAGATCAGCTAAATCAGGTCTTTATGAATCTGTTGAGTAATGCCATTGATGCCTTGTTGGGGGCAAGCCCTGATGGTGAAGTGGTCCTACCCCATCAGGGCTTGCCCGCTGAGCCGATGCCTGAGCCATTACCTGAGCCATTAATTATTGTGCGCACCTATGGTGATGCCAATTCTGCCATGGTTGAAATTATTGATAATGGTCCAGGTATTTCTAAAGAGGTGATATCGAGAGTTTTTGATCCATTTTTTACCACTAAACCGGTGGGGAAGGGAACAGGACTGGGATTGTCCATTAGCCATCAAATTATTGTTGAAGCCCACGGTGGACGCATTAGCTGTATCTCTAACGAAGGAGAAGGGGCCACATTTAGGGTACAGCTACCGATCGCCTTATCTCAACTACATTTGCAGCAACAGGTGGACTCAGCCTTACAACCAAGCGTTCCAAACTAGATAGCCAGCCGTTATACCCATAAAGAGTAAACTGGGGGCGAGCCAGGTGGCAATGACTTCTGAGTGGTGGTGGATCTGATGACAGCCGCTATACAGGGTTATGAATGTATGGTGTAGAGCGATCAAGAGAAACAGCAGCCACAGCCAGGGAATAACCAGAGCCATAGGGCTGATGAGCACAAATAGTCCCATGGGGAGTACGGTGGCGCCGGCAATAAATGTGTCGCTAGCCCAGCTACCGTGACGTCGTAACCACAGACGGGAAATGGCTAGGGCGATGATCAAACTTAAAAATACGGTGCAGCCCGATAGCCATAGCCCACCTAAGGCAACAATTTGGCTGGCGTTGCCCGCAAAGCGTAGGACGTAGCCCCCCAGGGTAAAGCCGCCAATACCCAGGGTGGCTAGCAAACAGCCTACCTGCCGCGCCTGTTGTTGGCTGAAACGGCTGTATAGGGTGGTGAGTTCTTCTGCAGGATTGCCCAACAGCCCAAAGAGTAGACGATTTAACTGACCGAGCAGACCCCAGCGGCGTGTGATGCCGCTGGTACGGTGGCTGAGCCTAAAGCTGCGCTGTTTTCGCAGGTGGCGGATGCGATCGCAGCTGCGCTGATATCCGTCTAAATCGCCCTGGGCCTGATAATACATGGACGCCGTTTGAAAATCATTGGCGGCCTCATTCCATTCCTGGATATCAGCATAGGCCACCCCCCGCTGAAAGTAGGTTTGGGGATCGTCGGGCTCCTGGGCAATGGCCTCAGAAAAAGCGGCCAGGGCACTTTCGGTATATCCCAGGCGGTAGCGAGCCAGCCCTAGATAGTAGTAGGTCTGGGGCAGCCGTTGCGAAAACTGCAGCAGCCGCTGACAGTCCGCGAGCACGCCCGCATCATCTTCCAAGATGTAGCGCACCTGGGCTCGACGTAAATAAGCTTCGGCCAGGTCCGGCTGGCGCTCAATCGCCTGGTTAAAGTCTGCCAGGGCGGCTTTGTACCGTCGCGCTAGCGTTTGCTGAATGCCACGCAGATAGAAATCATGGGCCGTTTGAGGCCGACTGCCGCTATATTCTGTGGTGCCAGTGTGGTCATATCGCTGCCGCTGCACCTGATCAGTCAGCACCTCGTAGGCTTCGTGCAGCGCCCGAAATTTTTCCAGTGCCCTCGGATCGTCGGGGTTTAGATCGGGATGGTAGCGTCGTGCCAAGCGTCGAAACGCTGCTTTAATTTCCGCTTGACTGGCATCGGGCGATACCTGTAATCGCGAATAGTAGTCATCAGCAGTGGCCATAGACAACCGAACAAATGGGATTGAGGATAGGAGGATGCTACAGGAAACGTCCTTAATGTCATTATTGTAGTCATTCTCGGGCGGGGCCATGGGGAGCCCGTCCCCAATTTATTCCAGAACAGGGAAAGATCACGGTTTTAGGGAATTGAGGCACACTGGACTGTAAAGGTAATTAAAAAAACTATGGTTACACCCCAGTCAGCAAATGGTTCCCAGGCTAAATCGCAAATGGCAAATGGCCTCGACCTCCTGACCCACAGTCGTCAGCAGGCGGCTCAGGTTTTGAGTCAGATTGCGATCGCAATGGACCATGCTGAAACCACTGAGCACTCAGGCCAGCTGGGGTTAACCCGCCACATTCACACCCTCAAGAGCGCCGCCCAACAGCTGCAGCAGGGCACCTACCGCATTGTAGTACTCGGGGAAATGAAACGCGGTAAGAGCACCCTGATCAATGCTCTAGTGGGTGAGGCCCTGTTGCCCAGCGATGTCAACCCCTGTACGGCGCTGTTGAGTCTGCTGCGCCACGGCCCTGAGCGTCGGGTAACGCTCCATTACAACAACGGCCAGGCCCCTGAAACCATTGACTTTGACACCTTCCGCACTGACTATACAATTTCCCCAGCCGAAGCCCGCCAGCTAGAAACCAGCGCCTTTCCCGACATTAGCCATGTGGTGATTGAATGTCCGGCACCGCTGCTGGCGTCAGGACTAGAAATTGTCGATACCCCGGGGCTCAACGACACTGAAGCTCGCAACCAGCAGGTACTCAGTTACCTAAACGAAGCCCAGGCGGCTGTATTTGTGATGGATGCCATGCAGCCCATTACCCTGGATGAGCGCCGCTATCTGCGCAACTATGTGCAAAATCGCGATCTGAAATGTTTTTATGTGGTCAATGGCTGGGATCGGCTCCAGGCCAGTCTGGTCGATCCTGAGGATACAGCGGCCCTAGAAGACGCCCAAACCCGACAGCGTCAGGTATTTGCCCAAAGCCTGCCCGAGGGGGCAACCTGGTTTGAAGTCTCGGCACTGAGCGCCCTGCGGCTGCAGCGTCAGGGAAACCCCCTAGACGGGAGCGGCGTTGATCAATTCTTTGCCGCCTTAGAAACCTTTTTGGCCCAAGAGCGGGGACGTGTGGAGCTGCAGCGGGCGGCCAAACTAGCCCATCGGGCCTACAGTGCGGTGCAGGAAACCGTGGCCCGACGCATACCGCTACTAGATGAGGATCTGAGTGAGCTGCAGCAGCGGGTAGCCTCAGTAGAACATGAGTTTGGCAAACTGGAGAAAATTCGAGATAACTATCGGCAGCTGATCCGGGGACGGTGCGATCGCACCGCTAAAGCCATTGCCGACTCATTTAAAACCTATATCCTCAACTTAGAGGCCACCTTTGAAGAAGACTTTGTCGGCTCTCAACCCGATCTCGACTTTCTAAGCTTTTTAGACGAAGACGAGCGCGACCAGTTCTATAGCGACTTTAAGCGCGCCTTTGAACGCTACATCAACGACCGTCTGGCCGCCTGGGAGTTTACCGCCAAACAAAAAATCGGTCAGTCCTTTGATGAACTCAACGAAAGCGCCGCTGACTATCAGGTCGCCTACGCCGAAGTGGTTGAAGTCATCCACGAAAAAATGATGGGCCGTAAATTCTATGCCCCCAACAGCCTGCCTGACGACGAGGCCCGCCCTTGGATTGACAACATTCGCGATCTCTTTGATGAGCTTCCCGACACCCTCAATGATGCGGTGCAGCCCTTTAACCACTTTTGGCAATCCGTGTTGCAAATGGCCGTGAGCTATGTGTGTATTGTCATTGCCCTACAGATTTTGGGACTTCTCTTTAGCAGTTTATTTTTAAATATTGTTGGCGTAATTGCAGCAGCCGGTGGCATCTTAGCCGCCCAGGCCGAGTTTGTCCGCCA
>NZ_JADEXP010000236.1 GCF_015207065.1 Leptolyngbya cf. ectocarpi LEGE 11479
TCCCCTCGGCTATCGGTAGGCAGATCGTTTTATCCCCGGCGACTCCTCGTCGTTTGCGTTTGGCCATCGTCCTTGGCCTCCAAACTCTATGCCCTCATTTTAGCCAAACAAACTGAGTTGGAACTAGGATTGGACGTCCCCAATGGTTTGTCCTGCTCTGATTTTTGCACCGACAAAAGCAGGATCGCGGGTGTAAGCAACAACATCGCCGACTTGGCCATGAAAACCAGTCACTGTAAACATAAAATGTGTGGTGACTCGAATCAGTTGTTCGGCAGTCTGGAGTGGCTTGAGTCCGAGATTAGGCGCTTGTTTGGTCAGTGCGCTCCACCAGTGGCGAATAGACGGATCTGCGACAGAAGTGTTATCAGGAAAATAGATTGCAAGATAATCTCGCACATACTTTTCTAAGATCTCATACAAAGCTAAACCATCGGTTGCGTAGGGGAATTCATCCCTCAGAGAGTTTGTTCCCGCCGCCGCCAGCGCTTCTGAGAAGGTTTGTAGACGAACGAATTCCACACCCTTTAACAAGCACCTGACCATACCGTCGTAGGTAAATGCAAAGGTGCGATGGGCCAATCCTTGCTTTGGAGATAGCAGTACATAGGCATCTCGGTTGACATCAGCCGTGCCGTAAATAAACGGGGTGAGTAACCGACGAAATGGATGCTCGGGTGGCAGCTGTTCTCGTGTTGCGGTGACGAGCAGATTTGATGCCAGATAGTGGACGGAGCCTAAATGATCGGCAACCGTTACCCCTGCAAACAGCGAGCAACGCCAGCACCATTTGGCGGCTTCCCAGGTTGGGGCGTTAGGATAATGCGTCTTGTCGTTATAGGCCGTGTAGATCCGGATAAGCTGCCGATTGTTATCGAAAAAGGCGCAGGCTCCGTAGCGCTCAAAGCCCTCACGCACTGGAAAAGCAACCATCCAGGAGAGATCGACCCTATAGGCGGCATTGGGGTCGTCTTTTACTTGCTCTAGACGATGGGAGCCAATCCCCTGAAAGGCCAGGAGAGACATGGTTTTATCGGAGGTTGTCTCTTGCCACTGCACATTCGGCTTGGGCAGAACGTCGCCATACTGAATCTCGATTTGTTTGATCGCTTCTGTCGGGTTCGACCACATATTGTCGTCATCGGACAACGGCAAGCTCTGAAGTGCCCAATGGGTGGCTTGTTCCGAAAACGTGATCTTTTTGCCATCTTCATCAAGGGCAGGAACCGCAATAAAGGGCGCGGCAACATCGTATTTTTCTAACGTTGCCATCTGTTTCGGAATACCGACTGCTTTGGGACCACGAGGCTGCCAAGCGTTGGCTTCATCGCGGATGAGGGCTGACGTAATTCGTGAATGTAGATCAGAGGAAGAAAGCGGAATATCTCCCTTCATGGGAAAGATCGGATCAACAATGGATGACATCTAAATGACTCCTTGACTGTAAGTTTTTCTACGTTTGCTCTGCGCATCGAATCAAACGATCTTGATTACTTTCAGGATGATCGTTTTTGCAAACTGGAACGTGTGGGCTCAAACTCTCTTGTTTTACGCGGCTAGGACAGCATTAGCCGCCGCTTCGCCCGACGCACAGGCCCCTTCCATATAGCCGCGCCAGACTTTCGACAGATGGGTACCTGCCCAGTAGATGCGATCGCAGGGTTCCCAGAGACGATCGCCAATTGTCGTCAGTGTGCCCGGCGTCATATATGAGCAGGCCCCGCCTTGGGACCAAGGTTCATTCACCCATTGCTTAACCACCATCTCCACAGGATGGCGTGCCGGTTCACCCAGCGCAATGGCGACCTGATCGAGAATAATTTGGTCGCGTTCAGCCTCGGTCACGTTATCTAACGGTATCGATGGCTCCCCGCCAAACAGGATCGAAATCACCCCGCGCTTCGACTCGGTGTCGCCGAGGTCAAAAATGCCGGTCATGCTGTTGTCGATGCTCGCGGCGATGCCCGAGAGACCTTGGCCGCGCCAAAAGGGCGTCTCGTAGGTGAGGATGGCCTTGGTGTATCGGCCGATCGGGCAGCGCTGATGGAACGCGCGGCGGTAGGCGGGCAACATGGGCTCAAACTCAAGCCGATTGATCATCACGGGGGGCAGCGCACAGATGACCTGTTTGCCCTGCCAGGTGGTTTCGTCGCACTCCACGGTAACGCCGTGATCGTTTTGTACGATGCGGCGCACGGGCGAGCTGAGGGATACTACACCGTTGACGGTTGCAGCTAACCCCTCGGATACCAACTGACTGCCCATCATATGGGCGGCTTGTCCACCCGTATGGGTATCGCCCATAAAAATGATGTCACCGCAAGTTTTAAACAAATGCAGGGTCTCAAGGAAGGAGACTTCTTCTGGCATCACTCCAAAGTAGGCATTCGTGCTGATGGCGATCAACGCTCGTAGGGCGGGTGTTTCGACGTTCTGGTTAACCCAGCCAGCGAAGGTCATGGCATCAAATTCTTGGGCTTTTTCGTGGGTCCATGGCGCGTCAATATCGAGGCCAGCTAGCTCGCCCTCCAGCTTGGCCATGACGGTTTGGAGTTCGGGTAGAGCCGCTTGCCGTCCGGGGAAGCTGCCCACGTCACCGAGATGGCGAGTCTCTCCGTCAACAGCTACCTCTTTACCGGTCACGAACTGCCGAATCAGGGGCACATTGAATTCTTGAACGAGTTCATGCATCCGCCTATGGTTATCGGCGAGCCAAGCGCCGCCTAGATCGATATGCTCTCCGAGATACTCGTTGTATTCAGAGCAGGTCAGGCCACCGACGCGATCGCGCGCCTCTAGCACAGCAACGAGCTGTCCAGCCTTGGAGAGGACACGGGCCGCATAGAGGCCAGATAGTCCTGCACCCACAATAATGGTGTCGAAAGTTGTCTGTTCTGGCGTTTGATTCATGATGTCCTCCTATGGTGTTTGCAGCGCGGTTATGCGCGATCGCGCCGTGAGCTGTGTGCGATGACCCTAAAATAAATTCATCAATTGATGAATTTATTGCCAAAAAAATAGGCTGCTACAGGAAAAGATGGGCTCTCTTGGGCACTGAAAACCTTTTCAGAGATAGCAATGTTCGCGGAGACTAAACATTTCATGTTGAATCCTCATTAGATAAGCTGGTGATGACGAGCTAAAATTCTACACTTGATGAATCTATGATAGTTCTACACTTGATGAATTTATTTTGTCAACCCCCTTTGGCATCCTGTAGTCTCAGAGGGTAACTGCGTATATGAGGAGCGTGTGCTGTGGGACGGAAAAGTCTGGCTGCTGAGCGGCGAGAGGATATACTCAATGCCTTCGAGCAGTGCATTTTAGAGCGAGGCATTGAGGGAACCTCGTTTCAGCACATTGCTCAGGTGCTGGGGATGGATCGAAAAATGGTCAGCCACTACTTTGGAAATCGAGAGGGCTTGGTCGATGCGATGACCCAACGAATCATCGATACATTTGACACATACACGAACGAAGCACTGGCAAAGCTAGAACAGTCAGCTAGTGTCATGGATCTCGTGGAAACATTCCACAGTCATCAGCAAAACTCTACCGAGCGGGTGGAAATCCTCTGGGCGGAGATCTCAGCCTATGCGACTCGATCCAAGGTCGTTCGCGATCGCCTTCGACGCAGCTACGACAACATGTTCCGAACTGTGGATGAGATGCTGCAACGGGAGTATCCAAATGTTCCGAAAAACCAACTGAAAACGGCAGCCTATACAGTTACCATCCTGATTGATCGCTCCCCCCTGCTGGAGTGGCTCGGCGTAAAGGGGGCTCCTATCAAGTCTGCAAAGGCAGCGATTGAAACAGTACTAAAAGACCTGAAGTGAACCTCTGATACATTGGGATTCACTTCAGGGGTTGAGCGGTATTTCAATAAATTGAAGCAGTATTAGCTGCTACTTGTTTCGAGAAAAAAGAGAATGCTATAACAAAGACTGTTTAGATTCCGCCGGATGGTTGGGAAATTCTCCTGTAGAGGTTAGTTTGTCGCGCTGCTAGTAGCCAAAAAGTAATGCCTTTTTCTAAATTGCTCCAAAGAATTAGCCTGGGACTGATCATCCTATGGGGTGTGCTGGTTTTAGTGTTGGCAGCACGTTGGCTGCACTATTGGATGTATGGCTGGCTCAATCCTAACGAGATCGATCTAGACGACTGGCTGTTCAGCTTGAGTATGATTACTTGGCTACTCCAGGCAGCAGCTTCAATGGAAGCGTTGTTCATTGGCGCAGGAACCCGATTCCGATGGATTAGCTATCAGCGTGGTCAGGTTTTTGTTGGGCTCTTTAGCTTGATACCCATAGCGTATATGCTACATGGGTTTTGGTGGGCCATTTCAAATCCCTATGTGAGTTTTGGCTACCACTGGTTAACCTGATTTTTATGGTCCCTTTAGTGACCGCTTGGCTTTTGCTGCGTTCTAAAAAGGGGAGACTGAAGCATAGCTGCAACGAAGGGCAATAAGAGATTGGGACTGTTGTATGATTATTCTTAGTCTGACAAGCTTTTAAAAACTCCCCACAGATAACTAATGTTACCTATGGGGAGAATCTTCTCAAAAAGGATGAAAAGAGAAAATGATCAGCCTAATAAGGCAACAACATCTGTCGCATTGTATAAGGCTCCAGCCACTTCATAGTGCTCCACACCATTTATAGTCTGGGTCCAGTCAAGACTGTTGCCCTGCTTATCCTGAGTGCCCAAAATATGAATGCTGTTAGTCCCCAACTGTGTGATGGACATCGTAGCGGTATCAAAGAAATCTAGCTTAAGGATATCTTGGCCACCGCCACCAGAAATACTGGCACTACCCACACCAGTATCAAAAATATCTTCACCACCACCGCCAAATACAACTGCGTCTTTTAGATCTAGGTTTAAGCCGCTCACAGTCAAGATATCATCGCCGCTACCACCATCCAGGGCGCTATTGACCAGACCAATGCTGTTATTCAGGATAATACCACCACGGGAGGTCTGGGGTGTATAGGTGGACTCGATTGTAATGGTGTCATTACCACTCCCTCCTAAAATATGGGATTCAAGCGCACCAAAGAAGTTTTGAGCTGGAAGTATGTTCGTAAAGCCTTTCACCCCAATGGTGATCTCATCACTACCAGCACCGCCAGAAACCGTTGATGCGTTTATACCTACGGCAGCACCGCTAGCGCTTTTGATCTCAGCCGTAATATTGATGGTGTCGTTATCACCATTACCCTCAACTAGGCCAGATAGTACCCCGGTAGCCTCAGTCATGGCCCCAAACGTACCAACAGCGTCAGTGCTCGCTGCAATCGTAATCTTATCGCTACCCTTACCGCCCCAAACAACAGAACTTATACCAACCCCCGTAGCCTTGGAGGAACCACCGCCCCGTCTAGTTCCAATCTGTGTGGAGGCTGTGATAGAAATAGTGTCGTTGTCGGCACCACCCGACACATAAGAATCGCTGATAATTCCAGTGGCAGAGGCGGTTCCACCAGCAATGAACGCGCTGCTTACGGCAGAGGCTGAGATTTGAATCACATCTTCTCCCCGGTTGCCACCGAGGCTACTGCTTTCTAAGCCTATCGCTAAGGAGGAGGGTTTGCCTTGGGACCCTGCACTACCTCTGGCGTTTACGGTGACGGTGTCATTGCCAGCTCCTGCTTTTAGAACGGAAGAACGCATCCCTATCCCTGTCGCTGAGAAACCACTGATGTTACTAACGTTACCTGTACCATTAATGAGAACAGAATCATGGCCACCTTTGGTTTTGATGTCCGAATTACGTAAGCCAATACTCAGGGTAGATCGTTTAGAGGTGGCAACACTACTGGCTGTGAATGTATCTGATCCTCTTCCTGTATCGACAGTAGCGCCGGTCATACCAATCCCTAAGGCATCGATCGTTCCACCAAAGGGGATGTCATCTACAGCAAAGGTGCTGATGTTTGTGATGGCTTCAACGATATCATCTCCACCAAAACTATCAATGACCAAAACATCAGCACTGATACCGATGTATTCATCATCAATGAGGATTGTATCTGCTTTGCCCAAAAAGGTATCTGCCTGGGACGTACCCTGGAAAAAGCCAGTCAATTGAGCCATGGTATTCAACTTTTTGAGTTTAAATTGATTAAAGAATGTTCGCTGTCACAGTCCCCGCTTGACATTAAGACTGAAAAAGTGTTTCAGCTATTATTCGTGCTTGCCAGTCAAGGACTATGCCTTATTCCCCTAAGACCATGGAGACGCACCCCTATGGGCAGTAGTTCCTTTTGGGCGATCCACACAGACCTGCTCATTTTTGCTTTCCCTTGCTTAACCTTTATAGTGAGTTTTGAGGTTTGATGAAGGAACAGCTTTAGGGCATGGGAAGTATCTACACTCTAAGGTTCTAGCTTGAATACTCGTTATGTTTCGACACCTGTTGCCGCTAGTCGTTCTCCCTCTGATTACTATGCCTGCCTCCGCTCAGACTAATTCGCTGTCAGCTACCTGGCAAAATCCGCCGGAACCGATTGTATCGATGTTGGATGCGGACCGGCTACCGGCGGTGTCGATTTCGCCTGACAACCAGTGGCTGGTGGAGTTTGAACGACGGCCATTACCGCCCATTGCTGAGCTGGCAGAACCTTGGGTTGCGATCGCAGGTATCAAACTCAACCCCAATACCTGGGAACCAGCCCAAGCAGCCTCCTACAAGGGGATCAGCGTCCGCCCGTTGGGAGCCTCAGAGGGCACCTTGATCCATCTACCCGCCGGGGCTCGTATACGTAACCTACGCTGGTCCTATAACAGTCGCTACCTATCATTTACCCTGACTCAGACTGACGGCATTGAGCTATGGGTGTTGGATGTGGCCGCAGCAAAAGCTAGCCCCCTCAGCAGCCCCATTCTCAATGGGGTCTACAACAGTCCCTGTCATTGGTTACCGGGAGACGACGGCCTCATTTGTAAAGTCCGTCCTCGCGATGTCGGAGCACCGCCAGCAATGCCAACGACACCAACGGGGCCTGTAATTGAAAGCAGCCAGGGAAGAGTGGCCGCCACACGCACTTATACCAATCTGTTGGAGAGCCCCCACGATGAAGCCCTGTTTGAATACTATTTCTCAGCCCAGCTGGCCCATATTAGTTTGGATGGAGAGATTACCCGCCTAGATAAACCAGACCTGATCCGCAATGTGACCCTATCGCCAGATGGACAGTGGTTGTTGCGATCCACCGTCCATCGTCCTTTCTCCTACCAGGTGCCCCTATCCCGTTTTCCCGTGCGCTACGAGGTACTGAACCGCCAGGGTCAAGTGATCCATGAACTGGTAGATTTACCCCTGGCCGATGATATACCCCTGGCCTTTGACTCAGTGCGTACGGGAAAGCGCAGCATCGGTTGGCGTACGGATCAGCCAGCCACCCTTTACTGGGTAGAGGCGCTAGACGGTGGTGATGCCAGTGTCGCCGCTGACTATCGTGATGGACTTTATACCCTAGCCGCGCCCTTTGACAAAGCACCCACAGAAATCTGGCGTTCCACCCTGCGATTTAGCGGCATCATCTGGGGTCATGACACCTTTGCCATGGTGACAGAAACTTGGTACGACAGCCGCCAGCGAAAAACCTGGATGATTAATCCCCAAGGGACTGAACCCGTTTTAGTCAATGCCAGAGACTTTCAAGATGCCTATGCTAATCCAGGCAATCCGATGACCATCCCTGGTCCCTACGGCCGCTCGGTACTCATGGTTAGCGACGATGGTAAGAGCATCTATTTAAATGGCAATGGTGCATCTCCAGAGGGCGTATTTCCCTTTTTGGATCGGCTGGACCTAGCCAGTTTACAAACAGAACGTCTGTGGCAGGCTGAAGGAGAGAAATTTAGCCGCGTCACTCGTCTTTTGGATCACGATGCCCGCTCATTGATTGTTCGCAGAGAGTCTCCTAGCAGTCCGAGCAACTACTATCAGATCGATCTCGCCAGTGGAGAAGAACGCTCACTAACGGACTTTACCGATCCGTTAGCCTGGTATGCCGATGTCAAAAAAGAGGTAGTGCGCTATCCTCGCGCTGATGGGGTGACGCTCACGGCGACGCTATATCTGCCACCGGGTCATGATCCAGCAACGAGTGGCCCTTTACCCACAGTCTTCTGGGTTTACCCCCGAGAGTTTAAAGACCGCGACGTCGCCAGCCAAAATACTCGCTCAGAGCATACGTTTACCCGTCCAGGCAGAACGTCGGTTTTGTTTTTGTTAACTCAGGGATATGCTGTGCTTAGCGGTCCGACCATGCCCATTATTGGCGAAGAAGACGCAGAACCCAACGATACCTATATTGAGCAGTTGGTGTCTAGCGCTGAAGCCGCAGTTGATTATCTTGTGGAACGTGGCGTTAGCGATCGCACCCGTCTGGCCATTGGCGGTCATTCCTACGGGGCCTTTACTGCAGCAAATCTGCTAGCCCATAGCGATCTGTTCCAAGCTGGCATCGCCCGCAGCGGTGCCTACAATCGGACGCTAACACCCTTTGGTTTTCAGGGAGAACAGCGCACGTTCTGGGAAACTCCGGAGACTTATCTAACCATGTCTCCGTTTATTTCTGTTGAGAAAATTAATGAGCCGCTACTGCTGATTCATGGGGCTGAGGATAATAATTCGGGCACCTATCCGATGCAGTCATCTCGAATGTACGATGCCATGAAGGGATTGGGAGGTACGGTGCGATATGTGTCGCTACCGGCTGAGGGTCATAGCTATCGATCTAGAGAGGCAGTGGGTCATGTGTTGTGGGAAATGGTGCAGTGGTTGGATCAGCATGTGAAAGGTAGTGATTAGCGAAATAAAGCACACAGTTTCATGAAATAGCGACAGTCTCATGTGAGATAGGATTTGTCAAACAAAGACTTTATGTTCTCAGTAGAAATTTTCAAATTTTGAATATCATATGGCCAAACATAAAGAGCATACTATCGATGATCGAAAAAGACGTATGTATCTTCGTCAGCAGCAAAAAGATTATGAATGGTATTTGCAGAGCCCTGAAGAATTTCGTCGTCAAATTTGGGAGCACACCTTTATTTATAAATTCTTTGAAATGATGAGGACGAAAGCTGGGCTTGGTCTGTTTTGCTTTCTTTCTCTTGTAATCATCTGCCTATGGCTTAAATATGATTCCTCAAAATCACCGTTTGAAGTCATATTCGACAATTTAGAGTCCATAGCTTTAGGAACAACAGGAATAATCTTTTTAGCTGAAATTAAAGATCGACAAAGATTAGGTCAAAGACAAGCTTGGCAAGTTATCAATTCAGCTAGAGGTCAGACAGGAAGTGGTGGAAGAATACAGGCTCTGGAAGAGCTTGCCAAAGACGGAGTGAATCTTGAGGGTGTAGCAGTGCCTAAAGCTGTATTATCAGCGATAAATTTAAACGGCGCACGTCTTATTCAAGCTAACCTTCAAGAAGCGCGGCTGGACAGAGTTCAACTTATCAAAGCTGACCTTTTTCAGGCCGATCTGAGAAAGACTGATTTCTATGAGGCAAATCTTACACAAGCAAGATTACAGCTAGCCCTGTTGGAAGGGGCAAACTTCACAGGAGCAGATTTGCGTAATACACAATGCAAATACCTAAGATTTTGTAATGTGCAGCTTATAAGTACAGTATTTGCTAATGCTCATCTCAACGGTGCTAGTTTCTTAAATTCCGATGCCTCTAGTGCTGTATTCAACAAGTCTATTCTGTATAGAGCCCACTTTGATTCTCAACTTTTCAGCGCAGCTTTCTGTGACTCTCAACTGTTTGGTGCTAACTTTCACCAATCGCAATTAGATGACGCGGTTTTGGATGGTGCCATTCTTTGGAAAACTAAGCTCAGCGAGACAAGCGGTCTAACTGATGAACAACTAAGCCTAGCTATTTTATGCCAAACTCAGCTACCTCACAACATATCTGCCAATCCTGATCGTGATTGTCAGCTCATTCTTCAACAATCATCTTTATTCATGAGCGATACATTCCTTGAAAACAACAATCATGGAGAGCATTATATAAAGCAATTGAAGGACCATTTAAGCAGAAATGTTTAGCATCTGGGAAAATAGCTCTTAAAATGGCCCGACTAATAATATTTTCAGTATGAAGTTTTTGCAATGTTAGTCTCCCACAGACTTACTCTAAATCTCTAAATCTCACAAATCTCCTGTTCACTCAGGCCAGTAAATCGAGCGATTTCCGCGATAGGCAGACCGGCTGACTTCATCGTCTGCACAATCTGGCGT
>NZ_JADEXP010000237.1 GCF_015207065.1 Leptolyngbya cf. ectocarpi LEGE 11479
AACTGTATATATATAAACGTTTTACCAGAGCCTTTTGCTCCAACTGAAACTATGCGTGGCAAATCTCGCTGAAAATTGAGTGCTAGATTCTTCAATGGTTCAGTTATCAGTAACCCTTCTCCTTCGCCAGTTTCTGCGAATTCGTATCGTCGACATATATCTCTAAAGTCATGGACCTGAGCTAGCAAACTTGAGAGGTCTTGATTTTTATTAATTTCAGGATTTTCATCTACCAGTAAGCGCAATTGAGAATCTGACCACTCCTTTGCACTTTTCATAACTGAAGTAGCAGATAGCTTTTTTCTTGCCTCTTCCCAATTATTAATGTAAAGAAGTTCTTGAGAAAAGTCAGTCTCTCTAATAACTAAACTTGTTGCGTAAAAATCATCTTCAGCTATCTCTTCTTCCGATGCTTCATATATGATCCTAAACCTCAACAAGACGTCTTCAAATCTTTTGAGAGACTTTAACTCAGGGGTTAAGAAACTAATTATAATTGTTGGATCATAAAACACCTTACCGAGAATACCAGATGGCTTAATATGATTTGTCTGCTCGAGAACAAGGCTCAACCCTGCGACTGACTGCTCTGTAGCTGTCGTAACAAAGAATCGCTGAATTCTGGGATCAAAGATAAGAGGGCTAGAGATTTCACTGAGCCCAGCTCGTAAATCTACCAATATGTAATCCACCGATAACGCTTTTCCCAACTGATGCAGAGAATTTGCGACCGACCATTCTCCTCCAGGGCTTCTCACTAGGTGTTCAGGTAAAACAGGTGTATCCAACAACTGCTGATCGCTTAAGCAAGCAGGTAAAAAATAAAAAGATGATTTTCCTGCGAATCTAGGAGTTTTCTTAACTTCTTCAGCAAAAATCCTTACAGTTTCTTTAGTATCTATTGGTGAATAATGATATATTTCAAGAAAGTCAATAAAGGATACAGCAGGTTGTTGGCTCTCTACTCTATCCCAATACGTAAGACCAGGAGCCTCTAAATCAGCATCAATCACCAAAATTTTGATTTCCTGATTCAATTCTTTCGCACTATCCAATAGTGCAAACAAATATGAGGCTAGATGTAATGTTCTTCCAACTCCACCTTTGAAGGAATAAAAGCTAATCAAAGAGGGAGTCTGCAAATCAGGTTCTGGGAGAATAAAACTTTTCCGCAAAGTGCTTGATTGCAAGAAAGACTCCTCTGTTTCTGAGTCATTGTATTCAACATAGGAAACTTCTGTCCAAAATGGTCGAATAGAACTATCTCTTACAGTTAGAGGCGGCGAATCAACGAAGAATTCAATCGGCAAACGAGAATCGCCCAAATCAAGCTGAATAAAATTTTCTGTCTCTAAATACCAATCTCCAAACCATTCTTTTAAGTAAGATTTTATCAAGCCTTCATCTGCATGATTCGAAATACTAATTTCCAGGGCATCGGAAAAACAAGAAATAGCATTAATACCTTTCGGTAAGCGAGTATTATTAGAAGTCTTCTTACGAATAATCCTTCTAACATCTAACCAGGTTGAAAACTTTAATGTACGCATTACTTATTCAATTCTCCCTTAATCCATTCCGCTATTTCCATTAGTTTTTTCTCTACAAATTCGTCAGTAAGCTGAATCTCATTCCTTCGCTCGTCCAATATGTGTGACACCCTACCTCCATATCTCCACATTTGATTAACCTGGCCGGATGTCAGCTCTCTCAGTCTTTTATCCCCTTTGACTCTAATTGGAGGCAACATGCACGGGCTAGGTAGTTTGAGCTGTCTACCAGCACTTAGATAGTCCAAAAGTTTATTTATGTTATGTTGAGCAATTCCTATTTCATTACACAAGTCTGTAGAAGTCACAGCACGTCGCTGCATCAAAATCGCTTTTAAGCCACACTCTACTGAATAAAAAAGAAGTAAGCGATTAGCATTACTTCGTGACGCTACTTGAGAAGCCTGAAAGTTTTCACGCCAGGCTCTTTTCATTTCTCTATCAGTAAAAGGAATTGTAGGCATACATCAATTTTTCAGGAAGCTTTTACACTCAGGCAATTGTTGAACTCTAGCTAGTAAGTATAGCTAGAGTTCAACAATTGCTGTACTGGTGATCAGTTTTATCAGCCATGCCACACACATTTGATAATAATCGGTCAGTTCGCTATCTCCCTCAAAAGAATCAAATTTGTTAAAAAAAACCAGCCAGATCTCCATAGAAATCCTAGCTGGGGCTTGTACAATGGTTGATGTCGATCAATAGTTTCTTATTCAACCGTGACGGATTTTGCCAAGTTGCGGGGCTGATCCACATCCAGACCGCGACGGGCGGCAATGTGATACGACAGCAGCTGCAGGGGCAACACCGTCAGCATGGGAGAGAGAAGCTCATCTACGGTAGGAACCGGTAGTAGGGTGTCAAAGGTGTGCTCAGCCTCGGGGTCGTTGGCCGGAGCTACGCCGATTAGCTGGGCATCGCGGGCTTTGGCTTCCTGGGCATTGGAGAGTACTTTGTCGTAGACAGAGCCGGGGACTGCGATCGCAACCACCGGCACCTTGGCATCCAACAGCGCAATCGGTCCGTGCTTCATCTCACCTGCCGGATAGCCCTCTGCATGGATATAGCTAATCTCCTTAAGCTTAAGCGCCCCTTCTAGAGCAATGGGATAGTTGACACCGCGACCAATAAAGATAAAGTCCTGAGTTTCCGTAAAGCTGTGGGCCAGCTCTTCGGTATAGCTCTCCTGTTGTGCAATCACCTGCTCCATGTGGTTTGGCAGCTGACGCATGCCCTCAATCATCGCGGCTAGCTGCTCTTTGGATAAAGTCTTACGCTGATAGGCTAGCTCCAACGCCAGAAAGTAAAACGCCATCAGCTGGGCCACAAATGTCTTGGTGGCCGCCACACCAATTTCAATACCCGCATGGGTAGCCAAGACATTGGGAAGCATCCGTCCCAGGGAACTCTCCGGGCGGTTAGTAATCCCCAACATCTTGGGTGCAAAGGCGGAATTGTCGCTTTCCGTGCGTCGGGTTTGCTCCATATCCAACGCCGCCAGCGTATCTGCCGTTTCCCCAGACTGAGTCACACCAATGGTCAACGCCTTGGCAATCAGCGGCGTGGGCGAGTAGCGAAACTCTGAAGCATAGTGCACTACCGTTGGAATCCCGGCCAGATGCTCTAGCAGATGCTTACCCACAAGGCTAGCGTGCCAGCTGGTACCACAGGCCAGAATTTGCACATGGTTGAGGTCGCTAAGCAAGCTGGCATCCAACCCTAGCTTGATGGGAGAGCCCTCGCTGTCGGTTGTCCAGTCGCTGTCTAGATAGGTTTCTAAGCTGCTGCGCACCACCCCAGGCTGCTCGTGGATTTCCTTGAGCATGAAGTGCTTGAACCCCTGCTTCTCCACCATGGTGGGGCTGATGCTCAGGGTAATGGGGTGCTTCTTCAGCCGTCTGCCCGTAAAGTCATAAACAGCAGCTCCGAGCGGGGTGAGCATGGCCAACTCGCCATTGTCCAAGGGCAGCACGGCCCGAGTGTAGGGCACAATGGCAGGGGTGTCCGAGGCACAGAAAAACTCACCCTGACCAAAACCGATGGCCAACGGTGCCTGCTGCCGCACCGCAATCAGCTCATCCGGAAAATCCGCACTGACGATGGCCAGGGCAAAGGCCCCATCCAGGTCGTTTACCGCCTGACGCACCGCTTCTAGAAAAGTTGATTCATACTCTAGGGGGCCAGTAACCCCCTGGGCCAAATAGTCAGCAATCAAATGGGGAATGACTTCAGTATCCGTTTCAGACTGAAACTCGTAGCCCTTGGCTATCAACGATTCTCGCAGTTCGCGGTAGTTTTCGACGATGCCGTTTTGGACCACCGCGATGCGGCCGCTGGTGTGGGGATGGGCATTGTGCTCTACAGGTTTGCCATGGGTGGCCCAGCGAGTGTGGCCAATTCCCAGGCGAGCCGGGTCTTCTAGACCGTCTAACTTATCCTGTAGGTTTTGCAACTTGCCCTTCGCCCGCACCCGGTTCAGCTCTCCTTCGCTGACGGTGGCCACACCAGCTGAGTCGTAACCTCTGTATTCCAGCTTCCGCAAGCCTTCAATCAAAATATTGCTAGCGGCCCGAGTGCCGATATAACCGACTATTCCGCACATATGATGTCTCCTTTAGCGATGAATTTAATATTGGTGCGTTGCTGACGCTTTACTGAGCTTAGGTATTTAGACTGACTTATGCTTGCCATGGGGGAACTGGACTATTTAAGCTCAAATTCAGAAATCCAGTTTTCCACCAGCGATACTACGAGTTTGATTGGCATCTGGGTCGATGCTTGTTGTGTTCAATACCGTTATCAATCAAGAGTTCGCTAAGACTAGTTGAAGATCAAGTATGGTCTGAACTCTCCTAATCTAGCTCTTGAAAAACGGATATTCTGCCATAGGGCATTGGGTAGATATTTTTCTAAAAGGCTAACCTACTAGAAACTTGGCCTACACAACACATTTGATGAAGGTAAAGTCCGCACCGAGGTTCCTGATATTCGTCGGGTGGCTTGAATATGCCGCTGGTTTCGTGGCGTACAATAGCAAAAACCACGTCATTACCCAGCCTCCATGGTTGCCACCCTCCCCTCCAAAAATGCCAAAAAGTTGGAAGCTCGCCTGCGCGGTCTAGTGGGTAAAGCCATTTACGATTATGCCATGATTAAAGAGGGCGACAAGGTCATGGTGTGCCTGTCCGGGGGCAAAGATTCCTACACCATGCTGTCGCTGCTGATGTCACTGCAGCGCAGCGCCCCGATCCACTTTGACTTACTGGCAGTCAATCTTGACCAGAAACAGCCTGATTTTCCAGAACAGGTGTTGCCCAACTATTTAGAGTCTGTCGGGGTGCCTTACCGCATCGTGGAGGAAGACACCTACAGCACGGTGACCCGCATTATTCCTGAAGGCAAAACAATGTGCGGTCTGTGCTCTCGTCTACGCCGGGGCATTCTCTATCGGGTGGCTAGCGAAGAAGGGGCTACTAAGATTGCCCTGGGGCATCATCGAGACGATATTGTAGAAACCCTATTTTTGAACATGTTCCATGGTGGACGTTTGAAGGCGATGCCGCCCAAGCTGCGCACCGACGATGGCCAACATATGGTCATTCGTCCCCTGGCCTACTGCCCAGAGCATGACATTGCCCGCTATGCCCGCTATCGGGAGTTTCCGATCATTCCTTGTAATCTATGCGGTTCTCAAGAAAATCTGCAGCGGGCGAACATAAAACACATGTTGCAACAGTGGGAACAAGAGTTTCCTGGCCGCACTGAAAGCCTGTTTCGTAGCATTCAAAATGTGTCGCCTTCTCAGCTAGCGGATAGAGAGCTGTTTGACTTTCAAGGGTTAGCGACCGATAAAAGCTAAAAAGGCTGCTCCCTACCCGGAGCAGCCTAGTTGATCGTGAGGCTGAAGCCCGCGCTAGGTTTGAAACCTAGCGCTAACTGAGGGTTGTCCACTAAAGGGACAATTGGGTGTGGAGGCGCGGGTGTCGGTCGTGGACCGGTTGAAGCATAGCTAAGCAGCGTGGAAGCAAAACCTAAAACCCCAGCTTCAATGATTGTGTCCCTTCCAGTGGACACCCTTCGGTTAGCCCTGGGTTGGAAACCCAGGGCGGGTTAGCGCCTCTCCATCAGGTGCAAGATTTCAGGTGCCCTAAGAATTCACAGCAGTCTCTTCAGAAGGAGAGTCTGCGTAAGTCTTCTCAAGCTTCATCACCTGCTTAGCCTTTAGTGACAGGGCATTTTTGTTGAGCCCATAGGTGATGAGGCCATCAACGGAGAAGAGACCCGCTCCATTTACTGTGAAGAACAAGAATATGGCGGCATAGATGGCAGACAGCTCTAGGTAAGGCAGGCTCAGACCGGCCACCTTGATGTGGTGATACATGGCCACACACATGGTGCCGAATAGACCCAAGGCGGCAGGGCGAGTTAGCAAGCCAAAAGCGACCAAAGGAGCCCCAATCAGTTCGGTGTAGGCAGCGATGTAGCTCAGAAAAATGGGGAACGGTAACCCGATGTACTCTACGTAAGCAGCAGCAAAGCTTTCGATATTGGCCAGCTTATCAAAGCCGTTGTGGACCATCATGATACCGACAACTACGCGGACAATAGCCAAGGTGGTTTGAGCCGGTAAATTTAGCTTGACGTTGGGTTTAAACAGAGAGACTAAGGAAAGGTTGAGTGCCATGGGCTAAAAGCTATGTATGAGATTGAGTATTGCTTATATTAAAAATTGTAACCAGCTAATTAAGAAATGCAAACCTAAACGTGTTCAGGTCCTTCTTTAGGTGGAGTCATTACGCTAAAGGCCTAGAGCATTCATAAGTATGGACAGAAATGCATCAGGCTGTTCCCATGGCACTCGGTGGCCGGCATCGGCTATTTGTCTGTGGGTCAGGCTAGGGCACTTTGCTTGCAAGGTCTGACCTAGCCCACCATAACGCTGGTCGTCTGAGCCAGTGATGTAGGTAATTGGCAGCGCCAGCGCTTTTAAGGAATGGGTCAAATCGTCCATATGGCCTTTGGAATAGGCTTCAAAGGCATGGGCAATTTTCTGACGGTCAAAGGCGGATTCTGGACGGGGGGTAAGGCAGGGGCGATCGCAAAAAACGCTCAGAGCATCCCATTCGGTCAGCAGCGGCTGCCAGGATTCTGTAAGAAAGCGGTTGGCCCAGGTGCGATCGCGTTTCAAACACCGCTCTTTCTGCTGCACATCGGCTGTGCCTGGGTCTGCACTGACGATAATCGCCCCGGCCCACAGGTCTGGTTGGGTGAGCAACCCATGCAGTGCCAATCGTCCCCCCAGGGAATACCCAAGGAGATAGTTTTGAGTTTCGGCAGCTGTTTTAGAAGTTGTTGCAGACACGTGCTGACAAAACGTATCGGCCCAAGCCCAGCAGCTATCAGCTGGGCTATCCCACAGGCTGAGAGACTTTACTTGCAGTGTGGGCGTGGCAAGTCTCTCGGTCAGGCTATCCCATACGGTGGGCTGTTGCAGGTTGCCGTGGAGGCACCAAAGAATACGCATAACAAAACTACCCCTTGACTCAGTCAGGAGTTATGGCTACTCTTAGCTCTATGGCTGTTTACGGCCTTACCACAGAGCCCATAATTTAGCGCCGCCAGCGAGTGCAACCAACACTACGCTAGCGACTTCACCCTCAAGCTGAAGCAACCGGGTGTGACCTAAATATGATGTGGCGTTAAGAAGCGAGAGAAAATCCGTATTGGTTAATCTTTGCCCAAAATTGTGGCCATCTTCCAGCGGTGTAACTGAGTGTTCTTAGACTCAATACGATGGCGGCTCCGGCATCCTTCCATTTCATCCCAGCCCCACCCAATCGAGCTTTAACAATAATCTTGCAGCCTGCTTCCGTGACCCCTGAGCCAATGGGTAAGTGTTGGGCGATTGCTTCAGCATAGTTCATTTGATGGCGGTGATTGCGAAAGTAAGTGATGGCGGCCTGGAGGGCTTCACGATTGCTTTTCCCGAGCTTACTATCATCTATCGACTGCATCTCTGCCAGGATTTTGTCAGCGGCCCCGGTGTCATGTTTTAAGGCCTGGCATTGTTCGGCTAGCCAGGCTTCACGTTGCCTGTGGCTGCGAGGATAGCGACTTTTGGCCACCCCCTTCAAATATTGACAGGCATGGTAAAAGTCCAGGACTTGGGTATCGGTGAGAGGCTCTAGAAAAGCCCAATTCTCCGGTGCACCATCTGCGAGCCCCTGATAATGAGCGTCTGGGAACAGTTTCCGACTATGTTCAATCTCGCCAGTCATCCGCTTGAAAAAGCGCTCTCTGCCGTATTCAGGATTCGCACCGATGTACGTCGTATGCTGTCGTTCGCCTTGGGCATCAACTAGGCTGATGGTACCGACCATCGCTTCTCGGTAATGGTCTTCGCACATCAGCATGCAGGTGCCATCGGAGCCAATGCTGACCGTGGCGATTGGCTCCGATGGTTTTGGCGTTTGATAGTGCCAGGTTTCTTCTTGGGCCAACGCAATGCTGCCGACGGTTTCTGCCAAGGTCTGCACAAATGAGCGCGGCACCTGACGCCCATGGTTTTCTCCCAGGTCATTGACCACTCGGGGGCCACTCATTTCCGCATACTTATGGCTGATCTGTTTGGCAAATCGCGGCGTTGAGGTCACGATAATCCGTCCATCGACTTCTAACGGACAAAAGGTCGCTCCCCCTTCGCTGCTTTGATACACGTGTCGGTCTATCGAGACCTTCCCATACGGACTTTGATAGCTTTTCGGCTGTCGGCCTTTGCTTGTGTAGACTACTCGACCCACCGCTAACGGCGAGCCATCCGTATCGAACTGTTCTAACGCTTTCCCACTGGCCAATACGCCCGCTGCGTTCAACTGAGTTTGGATACTCTCTTCGCTCGCTAGCATGGAACCTTCAAACGGAATCGTAATTTGGATAGTGACTGAACTCGCATCACTCTCTACGATAACTGCGCTCATTGAGCTTACACTTCACTTCTACTAAATATTGCTTCACTATAGCGCCCGATTGATGCAACATCAAAAATAGGTCACACCCAAGCAACCAGCCTGGGAGCGCAGGTTTAATGTACCTGATGCCACCCCAGCTTGCATATGCGTGGGGTGGCTATTTTATGGCTCTGGTTTCCTCCCATTGTTTATTTTTGGAGATCAGAGTCTATGTTTATCGATTCGCATCAGGGCGCAGGCGCGCCCACGGAGCCCCCTGCCGACGGGACGTTGCCTGACTATGATTACAACCATGTGCGGGTACTACTGCTAGGTACGCCCGCCTCAGTGCAGGGGACCATTTCCCTGCTGTTTAAACTCAACTACGCCGAACCCAACGACTGGAGTCGCCCGTTAGCAACGGGACGCCCCAACGAGGTCATGGCCATTCTAACCAAACGAGTCCGAGTGTAGGGTGCGACGCGTCGCACCTCTCTGCTGAGTATCATTAGCGTTGGCTAGGAGGCAAAACCGGCTGTTTAGGGCTCCTCTGAGTGCCCCAAACTCCAATGGCTAGGGCGGGGCTGCCCGCCCTAAAACCCAGCAGAAAAATATTACGGATATCCCAAATGGCGTGTTTGGGTGTCGGTAAGGCAGTTTAGAATCTTGTCGCCGCACGCAAAATTCTAAAGAGAGGAGTTATCTAATTCACTGGTAGCAATAACACCTCTTAGAGGATGTCACAACGACCCTTATATTATTTATAATATCCTTCCAAGGTTTTTGGAATGCAAGGACAGAACAAGACAATACGAGCCCTTGATGGTGGAGAAGAAGTTAGTTGTAAGAAAATAGCCAAGTACTCCATAACTAGTGATGGTTCTCATAGGATTTATTACTAAGTGGGGTACTGCTTCTAAAGCTGAGTGAGGAAGTATGGTACAACTGGATAAATAGTGAGGCTGTAACTATAAAATGAAACCTTGGCAGATAGCAATTGATGAAAAAGAGCTGCGCAACAATCTGGATGAAAATCAACGCAAAATTTTAGATCAAGGATCAAAACTCAGCTCTGCAGAACGAATAGAAGGAATTAAAATTTTACTTGAACTCAAAGAAACTTACTGGAAAACAGTAGGAGAGAAAAATCCGTTTGTGATTCAGTTTTGCATTACAGACGAACCATCTGAAAGTTGGTATGTGAAAGTAGATAAAGAAGGCGGACTAGCTGCACAGGGGACTTATAGTAGCGAAAAGCCACCAACTGTTACCTGGACATCAGACTTTGCTGACCTTGAGAGAACATTTCAGGGTATTGTTCCTGCTAAACTAGACATCGTTGGCGACCGTAATATTTTGAAAACTTTCTTTGCAGCCTTATATCAAAGTTCGCCATATTCATCCTGATAACAAAAAGGAACATGGCTTGAAATCCAGTGTAGATATGTTTCTAAAGGCCTAGTAATCCTTTTAGCCAGCAACATCAGCTTGTAAAAATGTATCAAGGTGCTTTGATAAGCTGATATATAGCGTTTCTCAGTTGTTTTGAGTATAGTAACAACAGTGAGTAAACCATCCAATAATATCGTTTTGATGGATCTCATCAATAGCATCAGCGATGGCCTCGTTGAGCGCATCATAGGTTCGCGGAG
>NZ_JADEXP010000238.1 GCF_015207065.1 Leptolyngbya cf. ectocarpi LEGE 11479
AGCCATGGGCATTGCCAGTGACGACACGGTTGCCCAGCTGCAGCACATGGCGCGGCACATCAACCAGGCCCTCATAGACTTTTTTAATAGCTGTCACATTACCCTTGTCGATTTCAAACTAGAGTTTGGCACCTTGGCCGATGGCACCCTGGTACTAGCCGATGAAATCAGCCCCGATACCTGCCGTCTCTGGAATCAGAATGAAACCGATGAATCCCGACGAGTGATGGATAAAGACCGATTTCGTCAAGATCTAGGCGATGTGGAATCGGGCTATCAGCAGGTGTTAGATCGAATTCTGGCACATACAAATTGAGCACTTAGGGAGACGGTGCGGTAGAATCTTTCAGAAAATATTAAATTCTGTTCATGCTTTTCTAGACGGCCCAGCTGCGTATTAGAAAAGCGTTCCTAGGGCTGTGTCTACAGATCCTAAGGGCCGAATTTAGTGTATGTCATTAACAGGAGCTTTTAAGAGCTGCTGTTCCCACGTGGTGTCAGGAGTACGTTTTACAGGACCGCCTATGCGCTTTTCGCCGACTCTATTGGCTTGTTGTACCGTTGCAACATTGTTTGGGTTGCCCGTGCTCGCAGCAGATGCGACCGACGTGGTTGAGACATCAACAGCTGAAGCTGATGATGCGGGACTAACCGCTGATATGGCTCAGCTGGTAGAGCTGCCTTCGGAAGCTGAAACCGTGGAAGCTGAAACCGTGGAAGTTTCACCACCCCAGCAATTGGAAAACAGCCCTGCGCCTGTTGATGACACCCTCCTGGTGCAAGACGCAGAAATTCCAGACGAAACCCCAGAAGAAAAACTAGAGCGCCTGCTAGAGGGCATCGGTCAACCCGCTCGGCCCCCCGAAGAGCCTGACGTGCCGCCAACTCCAGAGGCTGAAACGCCCTCGGACGCAACGCCAGACGAAGGCGTTGCCGAAGAAGAGCCGGTGGAAGAGGAAATCCCGGTACTTGTGGCAGAGCTGGACGTTGTTACTTTAGACGGTAGTGCCCTTGATCCAGATCTAGAAGATATTGTCTATCAAGCCCTCACCTTGCGTCCTGGCCGTACGGCTACCCGCAGTCAGCTGCAAGAAGATATCAACAATGTATTTGCCACGGGCTTTTTCGCCAATGTTAGGGCCAGACCTGATGATACGGATCTAGGGGTGCGCGTCACCTTCGGTGTGCAGCCTAACCCCATACTGACCGGGGTAACCATTCGCACTGATGCTGACACCGCCAGTGTGCTGCCCGACGATCAGGTGGATGAAATCTTTGGTGAGCAGTATGGCAGAATCCTAAACCTGATTGATTTTCAAGATGGCATTTTAGAACTGAATGAGTGGTATCGCTCCCAGGGGTATGTGTTGGCCCAGGTGACGGCGGCTCCCCAAGTGTCAGACAATGGTGTAGCCACGCTGATTGTGGCGGAAGGGGTGATCGAATCGATTGAAGTTCGCTACATCGACGAGGACGGTAACAGCGTCGATGCCGAGGGAGAACCCATCGACGGCAAGACTCGTCCCTTTATTGTGACCCGACAGTTCAGAACTGAACCTGGGGATGTTTTCCGACAGGACAATATTCAAGCCGATCTGCAGCGGGTATTTGGCCTAGGTATTTTTGATGATGTTCGTCTGTCGTTAGACCCCGGTGACGAAGACCCCCGTAAGGTCAAAGTGGTGGTCAACATTGATGAAAGTAGTACCGGCTCAGTGGGGGCTGCAGTCGGTTTCAACCTGCGAGGGGATGTGTTTGGTAGCGTTAGCTATCAACAAGATAACCTGGGCGGCAACGACCAGACACTTCGTACTGAGGTGCAGCTGAGTGAGAGCGATCTGCTGTTTGACGTCAGCTTTAATGACCCCTGGATAGCTGGAGATCCTCATCACACGTCCTATACGGTGAATGGCTTTAATCGGCGTTCAATTTCTCTGATTTTTGATGGGGGGGACACAGATGTGGATCTGCCCAATGGAGACACACCTCGGGTTAACCGTTTGGGTGGCGGGGTGACCTTTAGTCGTCCCCTAGATGATCCTTGGGATAACAGGGGCTGGAGTGGTTCTGTTGGTCTGGAATATCAACGGGTTTCCATTCGTGATAGCGATGGTGACCTGTCACCTGAAGACCAATTGGGTAACGAGCTAAGCTTTAGCGGTAGCGGACGTGACGATCTTTTGAGTATTCCCATTGGTCTTGTCTGGGATCAGCGTAATAATCCCTTGGCACCCACGAGCGGTAGCTTGTTGCGTCTGGGGTCTGAGCAAACTATTCCGGTGGGGAATGGCACCATTTTCTTTAATCGGGTGCGCGCTAGCTACAGTCGTTACTTACCGGTTAATTTCGTCAAGTTTGGCGACGGTCCCCAGACTATCGCCCTGAATGTGCAAGGCGGGACGGTGATTGGCGATCTGCCCCCCTACGAGGCGTTCTCCCTGGGGGGAACTAACTCGGTGCGGGGCTATGACGAAGGAGATTTAGGCAGCGGTCGTTCCTTTGTGCAGGCCACGGCTGAATATCGCTTTCCACTGTTTACCTCGTTCTTAGGCGGGGCACTGTTTGTTGACTATGGTTCTGATTTAGGCTCAGGGGGTGATGTGCCTGGAGACCCTGCCATAATTCGTGGCAAGCCCGGAGATGGTTTTGGCTATGGGGCGGGTGTGCGAGTACAAACGCCGTTGGGTGCCCTCCGGCTGGACTATGGCTTTGGGGATGATGGTGATGGCCGCATTCACTTTGGTATCGGAGAGCGATTCTAATGTCGGCGGGGGCCGCATTACAGCACACCCTGGCTGCGTCTGTTACGTGTACTGGTGTGGGTCTGCATTTAGGTCAAAAGACCCAGGTGACGATTTTGCCAGCAGCGGCCAATAGCGGTCGTTATTTTGTCCGTACAGATCTGGGGGATGAGATGATTCCTGCTGAGGTGTCAGCGGTGAGTCAAACTCGTCTTTCCACCCAGCTAGGTCCCTCAGAGGGACCGGTGCGAACGGTAGAGCATCTGCTAGCAGCACTATGGGCGGTGGGCGTAGACAACGCCCGGATTGAAATTGACGGGCCGGAAGTCCCGTTGTTGGATGGGTCTGCTCGGGATTGGATACACCAAATCCAGGTGGTGGGCACCGTGGAGCAGACGGCGGTGCGTCTCTGTGGGGTGTTGAGGGAGCCAGTGATTGTACGGGATGGAGATGCCTATGTGATGGCGGTCCCGGCCTCACAGATGCGCTTTAGCTATGGTATTGACTTTCCGGTGGCGGCGATTGGCAATCAATGGCATAGCTGGTCCCCGGTTGATGGGGAGTTTGCTGAGCTGGTGGCCCCGGCGCGCACATTTGCCATGGCCCACCAAATTGACGGGTTGCGATCGCAAGGATTAATCAAAGGTGGCAGTCTTGAAAATGCCCTCGTCTGTGACCAAGAAGGCTGGTTGAATCCTCCGCTGCGATTTGCAAATGAACCGGCACGTCATAAACTTTTAGACTTAGTAGGGGATCTCAGTTTATTAGGTGTTCTCCCTACGATGCATGTGAGCGCTTATCGAGCGAGTCACAGTTTGCACGTGCAGTTAGCTCGTCAGGTAGCGGCTGTCTGTGCAGCTCATCCATCGGCTTCTGCTTAGCCGGGAACACCTACGCCGTTGCTGTTAAAAAAAGTCTATGGCCACCGTCATTCAAGATAAAACCCACACCAACCAAGAGTCTCAACCGGCCGCTGCCGAGAGCGAGTCCCCTATCACCTTCAATCTAGAGCAGATTCAGGCGCTGTTACCCCATCGCTATCCCTTTGCCTTGGTTGATCGCATTATTGACTATGTTCCTGGTAAACAGGCGGTCGGTCTAAAAAACGTCACCTTCAATGAACCCCACTTCCAAGGGCATTTTCCAGGGCGTCCCATTATGCCCGGTGTGCTCATCGTCGAGGCCATGGCCCAGGTAGGCGGGATTGTTCTCACCCAAATGCCCGGTGTCAACGGTCTGTGCATGTTTGCCGGGATCGACAAAGTGCGATTTCGCCGACCGGTTGTGCCAGGTGACCAGCTGGTTATCACAACAGAGCTGCTCAGCGTACGCGGGCTAAAATTCGGCAAAATGCAAGCTAAAGCTGAAGTCGATGGTCAATTAGTGTGCGAAGGCACCCTCATGTTTTCTGTGGTTGAATAAAACATAACCCAATGCTCCCAACTGCTCTGATTCATCCCACGGCGGTCATCCATCCGAGGGCTCAAGTTCATCCCAGTGTCAAGGTGGGACCCTATGCTGTGATTGGGGAGAAAGTCAGTGTTGGGAAAGACACCGAAATAGGTCCCCATGTGGTGCTTGATGGTCATACCGAGGTTGGTCAGCGCAATCGCATTTTTACTGGCGCAGCGATTGGGTTAGAACCGCAAGATCTTAAGTACGACGGTTCTGAAAGCCTGGTGTCCATCGGCGATGGTAACAATATTCGCGAATATGTCACCATTAATCGACCCACCCGATTTGGTGAGATTACCCGCTTGGGCAATGGCAATCTGCTGATGGCCTACTCCCATGTCGCCCACAACTGTTTGATTCAAGATAGCGTTATCATTGCCAACTCGGTTGCTTTGGCCGGCCATGTTCACATTGAGTCCAATGTTCGCATTAGCGGTCTGGTGGGGATTCATCAGTTTGTTCACATCGGTCGCCATGCCATGGTGGGTGGCATGAGCCGCATTGAGCGGGATGTTCCTCCCTACATGATGGTGGAAGGTAATCCATCTCGGGTAAGAGGTCTAAATCAAGTCGGTCTGAAACGCTCGGGTATTAGAGATCTAGAAGCGGGTCGTGTTTACGACGGTCTCAAGCAGGCCTATCGATTACTGTATCGTTCAGGGCTTACCTTTAGTGAAGCCCTGAACAAGTTGGACTCCGTTGCCAACAACGAATATGTGCAACATCTCCATCGATTTTTGGTAGCGTCCCAACAAAAAGGTCGGCGGGGTGTGATTCCAGGGCGACATATTTCTCGGTCCTAGGGTTGGGGATTGCTTCCTTAGCCCTAGAGATTGTTTCTACCATGCAGCGTAATACTATCCGGACCAACATTCAGACCAACATTCAGACCAACATTCAGACTAATAGTCAGACCAACACTCTCGCTACTCCTGAGCCCACGGCCCTGCGGGTGTTTATTCACACTGGAGAAGTCTCTGGCGATCTCCAAGGTAGTCTGTTGGTGGAGGCCCTGGAGCGTTGTGCTGCGGCTCAAGACATTGCCATTGAGGTTAGTGCCATGGGCGGTGACCGGATGGCCGCCGCCGGGGCCAAGCTGATTGGCAATACCGTCGCCGTCAGCTCCATTGGCTTTTTTGAAGCCCTGCCCCATATCATTGCTGCGCTAAAGCTTAATCAGCGGGCTAAACAGCACTTAAAACAGGTGCCCCCCGATGTGGTGGTTCTAATTGACTATATGGGGCCGAATGTCGCCATCGGGAGATTTATTCGTCGTCAGCTATCAACGGTGCCGATTGCCTACTACATTGCGCCCCATCTTTGGGTATGGGCGACTGTTCCGGGAGATACGGCTAAGGTTTTGTCTGTTGCCGATCGGATCCTTTCAATTTTTCCGGGGGAAGCCCGCTACTATCGAGAAAAAGGAGCCCAGGTCTCTTGGGTGGGCCATCCCCTATTGGACAAGTTTGCTAACTATTGTCCAGCTACCGCTAAACAAGACGCCCGTGAACAGTTAGGGCTAGAACCGACGGCCCAGGTGGTAACCTTACTACCCGCCTCCCGCCCCCAGGAGCTGACCTATGTGTTACCAATTATGTTTACAGCGGCCCAACAGCTCCAGGTCCAAAACCCCCAGCTGCAGTTTTTGGTGCCCCTAGCCCGAGACACCTTTCGTCAGCCCTTAGAGACCGCACTCAAGGCGTACGGACTGAGGGGACAGGTGGTGCCTCAGCCAAAGCAGATGTTGGCGATCGCAGCGGCCGATCTCGCCATTAGCAAATCGGGCACCACTAATCTGGAGATTGCCCTGATGGAAGTCCCCCAGGTGGTGATGTACCGTTTAAATCGCCTGACTGCCTGGGTGGCAGAATTTGTATTACGATTTTCAGCTGCCTATGTTTCGCCGGTAAATCTGGTTAATATGGAGCCGATTGTGCCGGAGTTTGTCCAGTGGGATGCCACCCCTGAGGCCATCAGCCAGGTGGCGTTAAATCTGCTGAACGATCCGGATCAGCGGCAGAAAATGGTGGAGGGCTACAGGACAATGAGAGATCATTTGGGGACGGTGGGTGTTTGCGATCGCGCCGCCACCGAAATTCTAGATCTGGCCATGGGCAAGACGGGAAAATCTATTACAGATACCCCTAAAGAATACTGACCAATCTGGGACCCGAGCAGGGTAACATGCGTCTGATGAAGTGTACAGGGAGAAAGTGAGTGGACATTACTGACATTTTTAAGCAAGGTGGGGTGGCCATGTGGCCCCTGGTTGTCCTATCAGTAATTGCCCTGGGCACCATTGTGGAACGCATTTGGTTTTGGTCTCGCATTATTACCCGTGAGCGCGAAGTTGCTGGCCGGGTCCTAGAAGCCGCCCGACGGGAATGGACAGCGGCAGCCGAAATCGCTCAGCGGGCTCACCGTTTGCCCATGGGACGTTTTCTCTATGCGGCCCTCAAGCTTAAAGACCAGGAGCCTGAAGTCTTTCGCCTCGCCCTAGAAACTGCCGCCAACGAAGAATTGGCCGCCATGCGACGAGGAGATAAAGTGCTAGAACTCGTCATCGCCGTTTCTCCCATGCTAGGTCTGTTAGGTACCGTACTGGGTCTGATGAAATCCCTGGGTTCCCTCGATCTCAACGATTTAGCCATTGGTAGCGCCACCAGCGGTGCCGCAGGCGGGATTGGCCAATCCCTGATCACCACTGCAACGGGGCTGATTATCGCCATTATTAGTCTGATGTTTTATCGTCTATTTCAAGGCTTAGTCTTTGGACAGGCCAAAGTCTTTCGTCAGTCCGGCAGTGAGTTAGAACTGCTTTATCGTCAGGCCTGGTCCTTGACCAGTGGGCGTCCTAGTGAATTAGGTGCTTCAGTTAATTAGATAAGGTGGTGAATCGATCATGGCCATGAAATTAGACATAGATGAGCAACAAAGCGATATTCAAATCGAGCTGCTTCCCCTGGTCGATGTTGTTTTTTGCATTCTCACCTTTTTTATCTTGGCCGCTGTTGGCAGTCGTCAGCAGGCCATTAATTTAGACTTGCCCAATGCCAATACCAGCTCAGCCCTGCCGCCCACGGCCCTAACCACGGGTCGCGATCGCCTTTATGTCAGCGTGGATCCCATTGGCCGCATTTATCTCGATCAAGACCCCATCTTGGAACAAAACCTGTTAGGACTGGTGGCTGATTTTTACAATGGCAATCCCGCCGGCATTGTGGTTCTGTACGCTGCCAAGGACTCGCGCTATGACGACGTTGTCCGCGTTTTAGATATTCTGCGCCAGGTGGGTGGTAATCGTGTTGCCTTAGCCACTTTGCCCGCCGGTACCCAAGCGCCTGGCACGTCCCAAGACCTGCTGCCCGGTGATCTGCCTCCGGATATTCAGGATCTGATTAATGGTTCAGGGTCTAATGGAGTAACTCCTGGCGGTTCAGGGTCTAGCTCGCCAGGGGCCAACGATCCGCTTTCACCATCCACAACAACACCGATTCCGACCACACCCGGTGGCACATTACCGGCACTACCACCTAGCGAAGAATAGTCTGCCAGGGATAAAACCTGTCAGGGCACCCATAAGGGGTGCTCCTGCTCTTTTCTAGACCACCAGGTTTTTATCCCTGGCCAGGACCCATGCCAACCGTACCGGCATAGACCGCCTGCTCCGCTAGTTCATCTTCTATCCGTAGTAAACGGTTGTACTTGGCCACCCGCTCACTGCGACACAGAGAACCCGTCTTAATCTGACCGGCTCGAGTAGCCACAGCCAAATCAGCAATCGTGGTATCTTCGGTTTCACCGGACCGGTGACTAATCACCGACGTCAGCCGATTGCGAGTGGCTAGGTCAATCGCCTCTAAGGTCTCAGTCAAAGAACCAATCTGATTTAACTTAATCAAAATTGAATTAGCGGCCCCTTCGTCAATCCCCTTTTGCAAACGGGTGGGGTTAGTCACAAACAAATCATCCCCCACCAGCTGTACCCGATTACCAATCTTTTGGGTTAATGCTTTCCAGCTGTCCCAATCTTCCTCATGCAGGCCATCTTCAATTGAAACAATTGGATAGTGACTGGCTAGCTTATCCAGATAGTTAATGGTTTCTGTTGGCGAGTGCGCCGTGCCATCAAAGGTGTATTGGCCATCCTGATAAAATTCGCTGGCGGCCACATCCAGGGCTAGCGAAATTTGCTCACCAGGTTTGTACCCCGCCGATTCAATAGCCGCAATTAAAATCTCTAGAGCCTCCTGGTTAGACCCCAAATTAGGTGCAAAACCACCTTCATCACCCACACCCCCAAGCAGGCCTTTTTGATCTAAAACTTTGCTTAAGCTAGCAAAGACCTCTGCCCCCCAGCGCAGCGCTTCTCTAAAGCTGCTGGCACCGCTGGGCACAATCATAAACTCCTGAATATCCACGTTGTTATTGGCGTGGGCACCCCCGTTGATCACATTCATCAAGGGCACCGGTAAGACATTGGCCAACGGCCCACCCAAATAGCGATAGAGAGGGAGGCCCAATGCTTCAGCCGCTGCCTTAGCATTGGCTAACGAGACCGCCAGAATGGCATTAGCCCCCAGGTTGGCTTTGTTCTCTGACCCATCTAGGGCGATCATTGTGCGGTCGATCACTACCTGATCAAGAGCATCTAGCCCGATCAGTTCACGGGCAATTTTTTCGTACACATTATTGACCGCCTTGAGTACTCCCTTACCCCCATAGCGTTCATCCCCATCTCTTAACTCATGGGCTTCAAAGGTACCCGTGGAGGCACCACTGGGAACCTGAGCCAAACCTACGGCTCCCACAGATAAATAAACTTCAGCTTCAATAGTAGGGCGACCTCGAGAGTCCAAAATTTCGCGGGCACGAATCTCTTCAATGGCGGTTTCGAGTAGGTCAATCATCAATCTGTGTTTCCTTGTGGATTAACTACGGGTAAACGGGTATGTAGGACTCACTGGAATGCCAATCTTTTGGTGCCTGGGGCAGCTAAAGGATTGCACGATAAACCAGCATACGGTGCTATCCTCACCAACGATAGGGTTGCCTTGCAAAATGTGAGGAAAAGCACATGGATCTACTTCTCATTACCGATCCCTGGTACGGTTTCATCCTCGTAAATCGGCCTCGTAAATCAGCAACGGCCACTAGACCAGCGCTAGGATGAGTTCGAACCCAAACTAGACCCAAACTAGACCCAAACTAAATTAACGGGAGACGTCGCGATGCGTTTATTACACACAATGTTGCGAGTGGGCGACTTAGACCGATCGCTGCAGTTTTATTGTGATGTCCTGGGCATGACCCTACTGCGTCAAAAAGAGTATCCAGGTGGTAAGTTTACCCTGGCGTTTGTTGGCTATGGCGATGAAAGTGACCATAGTGTGCTGGAGCTAACCTACAACTGGGGTGTGGAATCCTACGATCTCGGTGAAGGGTATGGTCACATTGCCCTAGGCGTGGATGACATCTATAGCACCTGTGAAGCGATTAAAGCCCGAGGTGGTAAAGTTGTGCGAGAACCAGGACCCATGAAACACGGGTCAACGGTGATTGCTTTTGTGAGTGACCCCGATGGCTATAAGGTTGAGTTGATTCAACTAAAAGATAAAGCAGCGTCCCAGCCCCAAGAAGCCGCGACAACAGCTTAGGGGGTGAATGGTAAATACGCCGAATACACCCAGTTGATATACTTGATCGTTCCTATCCCTGCCAGCCCCATCAGACCCCATGCAGCCATCCAATCCCGATAAGTTTACCGCCAAGGCATGGGATGCCATTGTTCAAGCTCAAGATGTCGCCAGACGCTTTCGCCAGCAATATCTTGAAGTTGAACATGTGATGGTGGCTCTGCTTGAGCAGCAGGGGCTGGCTGATACGATTTTGTCAAAGGCCAGTCTGGACCCAGGGTTGATTTTGCAG
>NZ_JADEXP010000239.1 GCF_015207065.1 Leptolyngbya cf. ectocarpi LEGE 11479
GTTATCAATCGCCAGTCGCCCCCTAAAAAAACTGTTGCGCTCCTATGTCGATCTAGACATTGGCTGGAGTGGTTCCTACACCGGAGATACCTACGCCCGTGCTTTTATGGACTATCTCCGGGGACTTAGCGAAAGTCAGTTAGCCCAACATTTGGACCAACACTACACCGCCCAGTATAAAGACACTTACTGTTTACGATATCGCCCTGGCCAGTTTACACGTCTGCCCAATCGCTACTATACCTTCCACTATGGTGGAATTGACTTTATTTCCATTGACTCTAATACATTCAATTCACCGCTGCCGCTTTCAGCAGGGTCTGCAGGAGAAAATTATCGACAACAGCTCTCTGCACGATTAGAGACCTTACAACAGCAAAAGACAGATCTACTATCCATCAAGGTTGAGCAGACTCAGGAGAATGAAGACCCAGCTGCCGAGCTAATTGGTAAAGTCGAACAAATCGACGAACAAATTCGCGACATTGAAAAACAATTAGAAACAACCACCCAGACAGATCAGGTTGACACTGAACAACTCACCTGGCTGCGCCAAACATTAATCGACTCCTGGCTTAACCCAGCCGTTCGCGGACGTATTCTCTACTTTCACCATCCCCCCTACGTCACCGAAGCAACTAAGTGGAACCAAAGCCAAACATTAGCCATTCGTCACCGGCTGCGACAGGTTTTTGCAGAGGTTCGTCAAACAGTGGGTGAGCACCTGCAAAACAGAGCCGTGGTTGATCTAGTGATCAACGGTCACGCCCACTGTCTGGAGCACATACGCACCTGCCCCAGCTCTCTGGCCGATGCCAATATTAATTATCTAATATGTGGCGGCAGCGGCTATAGCCTGCGGCGACAGCGCTCCGAGGGACCCGAAATTAAAGAAGTGATTGAGGGCACGGAAAAACCTGTTGCTAAATCCCATCTGTTTCTGGGGCGTCACGGTCAGGGCTCCCACAGGCATCGTCCTTACTCCTGTGTGCGGATTGATGTTGACACCACATCCTCAACGGAGCATGGCGCACCCAAACTGATAGTGCGGCCCCTCATAGCCGAAAAATACCATGGCCAATGGTCTCAAAAAGAACAGACCGCCATTGAGCTGACGTAAAAATTCGGCATTACATGATCCCATAAGCACCCTGCTCGAGAATTTAGTTCTATATGGGGAAACGCACCCTTGACATCTACCTACTAGATGGTAGATAACTGGTTTATGGAAAACACTACAGCTAAACGCATCTTGGATGTGGCTCAAGATATGGTGCGTAACCGGGGCTATAGCGCCTTTAGTTACGCTGATATCTCAAAGCAGGTGGGTATTCGTAAAGCCAGTATTCACTACCACTTTCCCTCAAAGGATGAGCTGGTTAAGGAGCTGGTAAAGCGATATCGGAAGGGGATGGTGGAAGCGTGCGATCGCATCGCCCAATCTCCCATGTCCCCCGACCAACAAATCATCCAATTTGCTAATCTCTACCGAAATGGTTTGGAGGATGGCCAAATCTGTCTGTGCGCCATGTTGGCAGCGGATTTTGTCGTTTTACCTGAGGCCGTTCACACCGAGATTCAAGCCTTCTTTCGTGACACCGAAGTCTGGCTCATCCAGCTGCTCCAGCGAGGCTGTGATGCCAACGGCTGGGACTGTCAGCCTGACCAAGAAGCAAAAGGATTGATTGCACTGCTGCAAGGAGCCCAGTTGTTAGCTCGTTCATCAGCCAACAGCACTGCCACGTTTGAGCAAGTTGTTTATCCATTGCTTACAGCCAAATTTTCCAAACCCTAATCAAAAACAGGAGATTAGCAATGATTGCTTACACATTAGTTGGCACCAACGATCTTGAAAAATCAGCCACATTCTATGATGCTTTACTGGCGGAAATAGATGGCAAACAGGCGGCGGCGGTTGATCGCGTGATTCTTTATGCGGGTGCCGAGGGTACCCCGTTTTTTGGCATTGCCCAGCCCGCTAATGGCCAACCAGCGACCATAGGGAATGGTTCTATGGTGTCTTTGGGTGCCAAGAGCCCTGAGGATGTTAACCGTTTACATGCCAAGGCTTTGGAATTGGGGGCTATTGATGAAGGTACACCCGGTCCGCGCACCAATCAGACATTGAAGTTCTATGCTGGCTATTTTCGCGATCCTGATGGGAACAAACTCAATTTCTTTTGCATGGGCTAAGTGTTTCTTTGGTTCTTTGGCTAATCATGAAAATCAATGCTGACTTAACAAAACGAGCCGTTGTTCATACCAATGATCTACCCTGGGTAGAGTCTCCCATGGCGGGTGTGCAACGGCGCATGCTCGAACGCGATGGGGAGGAAGTTGCCCGAGCCACGTCCATTGTCCGCTATGCTCCTGGCAGTTACTTTTCAGCCCACACCCACGGCGGCGGTGAAGAGTTTATTGTCCTAGATGGTATCTTTTCAGACGAGCATGGAGACTTTGGCCCAGGCACCTATGTGCGTAATCCTGTAGGCTCCAGTCATACGCCCCACAGTAAAGACGGTGCGACTATTCTAGTCAAGCTCCGACAAATGGAGTCCGAAGATCAACAGCAGGTCACCATCGACACCCATAGGTCTGGCTGGGCTCCTGGTCTAGTGCCTGGCTTACAGGTGCTGCCTCTACATGCCTACGGCACCGAGCAGGTAGCCCTGGTAAAATGGGCACCTGAAACAAGATTTCAACAACATCGCCATTGGGGTGGCGAAGAAATCTTTGTTTTAGACGGCACCTTTGCCGATGAGCAGGGTGTTTATCCTCAAGGGACTTGGCTGCGTAACCCACCGGACAGCGTGCATACACCGTTTAGTGAAACAGGCTGTCTGATTTACGTGAAAACAGGGCACCTATCATAGGGTGAGAGGTTTGATGATGGGTTGAATCGCGCCGGACATAGGCATACAGCATTAAGAGGGCTAAACAGGTTTCACCAGTCTAAATTATCCCTTCCCCTTACAAAGGCTCCTCAAAATTTATAGAAGATCTGTCTAATCTCGGCTGCGGTCAATGCGAAAGGAGGCGACAAACGGCAGATGATCAGACACCTCATTCCGAAATTTTTCCCGTCCCATATCCATAGTCCAATGCATTGGAAACAGTTGCAGACTGCCACGAATATACTCTGTTGAAAATGTCCTGGTGATGGCAAATCCATCGAGTAAATTTGCTCTGCCCGCTGGCAAAATATGTGAGAAACGGGCTTGAAGATCCCAGGAAGACAGAAAATTCATGATGTCATCACCACCTAAATGATGAAAATTACTCACATCCTCACCCGGAATCATATTGAAATCACCTAGCAACACAATGTCTTCTCTGCTTTGGCTACGCAGCTCGGCAATAAACGTTCCAAGAACTTTGCACTGTTCATCGCGAATTTTTTGTTCAGCCCGCCTTCGACCGGATTTTAGATGAACGGCAATGAGCTTAAAATCAAATCTGTCGATTTTTACATCGACCATAAAAGCTTTTCGCCTACGCGAACTACCGAGATCAGAGTTCTCAATAAATTGCGGGTTTGAAACCTCTACACCTTCTTTAAAGAGAACTCCAATATTAAGGTCACTAGCCTGCTGGAGCATAACTGATTGATAAACACACCCCTTCGCGGCTAGCCCTTCAATCAGCCGCTGCATATGGGAAAATGGTTTAACCTCTACTAGCGTAATGAGTTCCGCATCGAGCAGGGCTAACCCGTCTACCTGTCGTTGGGTGCGTGCGGCATCAATGGGATTGAATCCGGCTATATTCCAAGCGGCAATTCTGGCCGTAGTTTTGCCGAATTTCATCGAATTTTCTCCCTAATTTAGTCACGACAACATTAGAGGCTTGCTTAGTTCAAGAGTGTTAGCTAGCCCTGCTGTGGTCAGTAAGCCAAGCTTTTGGGCCAACTCTAGCTTATGAAATCGAATCAAACTATAAAGTACCCCCAAGGGTACTTTTGATGATCAAGTATCCATCTAGACTATCCCGGCTATCAAGTAGCCCTGTGTCCCCAGCAGGCAGACTATCTACCTCGACACGGCCTGGTCATCCTAGCTATACTTATGGATGTTCTTTCTCCCCACGTTAGGAGCTGAACCCTATGTCTGAGTCGGTCATCCTTATCGCTACATTCACCATCACCGTAGGGAATGCCTCCTAGAAACTGCTGGGATAAGTTCTGACAGCAGTTCTTCACCCCATTCCTCTACGGTGACGACCTCAGGGTATAGGCCCTGGAGGTCATAGATTCGATTGACCTAGAGGATTTTGTTACATCATGGAATTAACTAGCTTAGGCTGGAGCGATACCTTCGCCCACAGCTTTGCTCCCTATGCTGCTCAAGGGTACAGCGTCGGACGGATTGCTGTGGTTCATCGCAGTCAGTACCATCTCTACACCGAGCAGGGGGATATGACCGCGACGCTAACCGGCAAATTTAGACATCAAACCCAAAACCCGGCAGACTTTCCAGCCGTCGGTGATTGGGTTGTCCTGCAAACCCAGCCAGAAACAGATCAAACACTGATTGAGGCGGTACTACCGCGCAAAAGTCAGTTCTCTCGTCAAGCAGCCGGCACTCGAACAGCCGCTCAAGTTGTTGCCGCTAATATTGACACCCTTTTTCTGGTCAGTGGTCTCGACCATGACTTTAATCTCCGACGGATTGAGCGCTATTTAGTCATGGCTTGGGAGAGTGGAGCGGAGCCGGTCATTGTGCTAAACAAGGCCGACCTCTGTGAAGATCTCGACCAAAGGCGGATAGCGGTTGAAGCGGTTGCCTTCGGTGTGCCGATCATTCTGTTAAGTGCCCTACAGCAAACCAATCTAGAAGCCTTAGCCATCTATCTCAAACCGGGGCAGACCATTGCCCTGCTGGGGTCTTCCGGCGTGGGCAAGTCCACCCTGGTGAACCAACTCATGGGTGTTGACATCCAAACTACCCAAGCGGTAAGAGCCGACGATAGCCACGGTCGTCACACCACCACGTCCCGCACCATGCTGCGCTTGCCGACCGGCACTCTCCTAATTGATACCCCCGGCATGCGTGAGCTGCAGCTGTGGCTAACAGACGATAGCTTAGATGAAACGTTTACAGATATCGAAATGCTGGCCCAGCAGTGTCGTTTTCGCGACTGTCAGCATCAGTCGGAACCAGGCTGTGCTATCCAAGCTGCTTTGGCAACTGGGGAGCTATCGGCAAAACGACTGAGCAATTATCAAAAATTGCAAAAAGAGCAGGCTTATCTGCACCGTCGGCAGGATCACCAGACCAACAGTAAGGCTCGCTGGAAAGCGATTACCAAAACCATACGTCAGCAGCAAAAAAGAGAGGAATAGATTGGAAGAATAAAACGGTACGTTTAACCATCAAGCCCTATTGATAGCCTCTGTCAGGTTTAGTCAAGACGATGCCTGGCGTTATGATGCTATCGAGCGGGCCTTTGGGGACACTGATGGGGAACATTATGACGCAGTTACAGAATTTTTTAGAAAAACTGCACCACACATACTCGATGGTGGATGCGGGCCAGGTGGCGGCTTATATCCCAGAACTATCCAAGGCTCACCCGGACTGGTTTGGGATCAGCATTGTCACTACGGATGGTCAAGTTTTTAACGTAGGGGATACCGCCCAGAAGTTTACCATTCAGTCAATTTCTAAAATCTTTTCCTACGGTTTAGCCCTAGAAGATCATGGTCGAGAGATTTTGTTGGAGAAAGTAGGGGTAGAACCCACCGGGGATCCGTTTAATTCAATGATTCGCTTAGATGAGGGTTCCCATCGCCCCTATAACCCCATGATCAATGCCGGGGCGATTGCCACCACGAGCTTACTAAAGGGCGATAGTCCCACCGATAAACTGAATCGAATGCTCAAAATGTTTGAGCGGTATACCGGGCACGAACTTTTTATCGATATGCCTACCTTTATGTCAGAACGGGCCACCGGACATCGAAACCGAGCCATGGCACACCTGATGCTTAACTTTGGCATGATCGACAAAGATATTGATGCGGCCCTCGATCTCTACTTTCAGCAATGTTCTGTCATGGTGACCTGCTGCGACTTAGCCACTATGGCCGCTACCCTGGCTAACCATGGCAAAAATCCCATGACCCAAAGCCAGGCGATTAGTGAGGACTATGTGCGGGATTTGCTCAGTGTCATGTACACCTGCGGCATGTACAACCGAGCGGGCGAATGGGCCTATCGGGTGGGGGTGCCGGCCAAGAGTGGAGTATCTGGGGGAATTTTGGCTGTGATTCCAGGAAAAGCGGGGATGGCAACGTTTTCCCCACCCATTGATGACAATGGCAACAGTGTGCGCGGACTGCATGTGTTTGAGGCGCTGTCCAAGGAATATAATCTGCATCTGTTTGATCTGTCCATGGGACGCTGTAATTTTTGTATTTAAGGGTCTCAAAAATCGCTTCTCAAACCGCTATCTTTGACTCCATGGGCTTGAGGCCAATGTGACCCAGGCTATATAAAGCATGGGTGATTTTTAAAGCTTGTTACCGTCGATGGCTAGTCTGTACGGAGAATAGGTCCTGATCCTAGAAAATTTAACTAGCCATATGCGTCAGGTTGCGTATCTCGTCTGATTGATCGGGGTATCCCTTATATCAGTAGCGGCTATTTGAGAGCTTATAAATAAAAATATGCAGAATTCAAAGAAGTGGCTGTCCTGGATTTTGCCAGGGTTGGTGCTGATACTGGGAATCGGTCTGAGTCTAAAGCTGCAGGTTTACAGTCGAGATGGTGTTTTTTTTAGTACGGATGCGGGGTTAAAGGCCCTATTGACCCAACAGCTGAGTACCGGTCAGTGGCAGGTGGCCCTGGATATTCCGCGCCCACCCTGGGTGTTGACCCTATGGCGACAGGGGTTGTATCCATTTGCCCCACCCTATGCCTATGAACAGCAGGGGAATTACTTTATTACGTTTCCGTTTACATTTTCAGCGCTGACGGCTCCGTTTTATGCGCTGATGGGTTACTCGGGGCTATATGTTGTGCCCCTGGTTTCTCTGTGGGTGATTTGGGGGCGGTTTTGGCATGTGTGTCAAGTTTGGCGGCTGCGATCGCGAATCACAGCCTTGAGCCTGGGCCTGGTAATTTTGGCATCGCCGCTAACGCTCTATGGGGCCATGTATTGGGAGCACACTTTGGCCGTAGCGTTGGCGTTTTGGGGGCTATCGGGGTTAATGCTCCATAGCTTGTCTAAAAACTCCAGCAATCGTATCAGTCTGAATGAAGCCACGGTCAACGGTGTGTGTGTGGGCCTGTCGGTGTGGTTTCGGCCAGAATTTTCCTGCTTAGTGGCGATTTTGGGGATAATGATCGGCTTCAGTTTGGCACCGCCGAAGCAGCTGCCAACGTGGCTGCGAGTGCCGATTCCTCGGGGATTGTCCCGCTCGGTGGTGATGGCCTTCGTGGGCGTCATGGTGGCAACGGTGTTGGGACTATTTGGGATGAACTGGGTGTTCTATGGCCATCCCTTGGGGATTCGGGCATTTTATCTGGGGACTGAGTTATCCCTTGGACAGCAGGTGGGGCAGATTGGCAGCAACTACGGTCAGATGGTGGTGTCGCTACTGCGATATTTTCCAGCTATTTTGCTAGGGCTGGGGCTGCCGTGGTGGCTGCGGGGTCGGGCTCGACGGACAGGCATCATGCTAGGTCTAGTCGGAGGTCTGTTTGCGATCGCAGTGCCGCTGATTGCATCCTCAGCAGTGAGCACCCAGCAGTGGGGTCCCAGGTTTTATCTCATCTTGGTGCCCATGGTGGGGCTGGTGGTAGCCGCTGGTCTACAGCACCTGTGGCGATTTAGACAAAAGCGACGGTATGCCTTGGCTGCGATCGCACTGGTCTGGGTGATTGGGTTTTACGCCAACATTATTAACGGTGGGCTGCTGATCTACCGCGATCCGCTGACAAACTCCACCTCCTTACCCAGCAACTATGCCCCCATTGCCCCGGCCATTACCGCCCTGGCTAACTATGATGAACGGTGGGTCGCCATGCCCCATCAGCACGTCGCCCAGCAGCTCTGGCCCAGCGTGCACCTCAAAACCTTTTTCCGCACTGAAACCAATGAAGCGATAGAGCGGCTGGCAGCCGCTTTAATCAACCAGAACGAGCCTTCATTTCTGTATATTTGCAATCCTGAAAAACCCTGTCCCACGCCAGGTCAAGGCACCCTAAGGTTCCAAATGCCCGATGGTAACGGTGGCAATACTCGCATCCGCGTATCCTTTGAATCCCTGGGCACCTTTGGCCAGTATCCATTTTATCGCGGAGCCATTCAGACTCGTCAGGCTGGACCGCAGAGATAGGCTGAGCCAGGTGCTAGGATTTCCCCATGCTCTCCAGTCGGAGAATTCGCAGCTTACCTATCCAGCGCTCCCGATGGCAAATCTGTTTCACCTAGCCTTTCCCGTTAGCAACATTCCCGACACCAAACGTTTTTATATTGAGGGTCTAGGTTGCCAGCCCGGTCGAGAATCCCCCAGTGCGCTGATCATGAACTTTCAAGGGCACCAGCTAGTCGCCCACGTCACCCGTGAGCCGCTCTTGGCCCAGGACAGCATTTATCCTCGTCACTTTGGCCTTGTCTTTAACTCAGAAGCTGACTGGTAAACCCTGGCAAAGCGCGCCCAGACCCACAGCCTCAACTTTTATCAAACCCCAAAGCGCCGTTTTGAGGGAACGTCCCTGGAGCACCGCACATTTTGTCTAGAAGATCCCTTTCACAATCTGTTGGAGTTCAAATACTACTGTCACCCCAGCGCTATCTTTGGCGAGGGCGAACACGCACAGGTGGGGGAAGCAATAGTCTAATTCGCTAGCGCCGTTGCGATCGCCCTTAGGCTAAGCTCATCCCGCAACATGCCATTGTGGCTAGTCACCGGTAAACGCTGGTTTTCACCAATGGGCAAACAACAATGGCGGGCAGGCAGCACCAGCAAATCGTAGGGAGTCCATAGCGATAATGGTCGGCAGGCCAACAGTTGCTCCATATCCCAATTCAAATCCGCCAAAAACGAACTACCTGGACGCATTTGTATCCCACCAACATTCCACCGAAACCAGGCCAGCACTGAACCATAGTGGGGTACAGCTACCCCAACAAAACGCCGCACTCGTCGCAGCCCTCCCAAACGCTGTAGGTAGTAGCGACTGACCAAACCACCCATGCTAAAACCCACCAGGTAAAATGGCCGCTGACTACCCAAAGACAGCTCAACAAATCGATGCAGCTGCTCTGCCTGCTGGTCTATACCAATATCCCCATTATTTGGCATCAGACTGACCGCATGCACATCCCACCCTTGTCTTTCCAGGTACAAATACAGCCGTCCAAAAATATTAACCGTATTCCATAGACCATGGACCAGCACTACCGCTGGTTTGCCATCATGCGTCACCCTCGCCTCGACCCTCCAGCCAAAACAGAATCACAGCAATGCCGATCACGGCCATTTGCACCGCCAGGTTAGGCAATGCCGTTTTCACATCTCTACCCGCAATCAGCTGGGTAAAAAACACAAACGCCCCCAGTAGCCCAGAAATACCCACCGCGCCATAGATCACCTTACGGAAGCCCTTAAAGGGTGATTGCGTCTCTTTAACAAGACGTTCAAATCGCTCCTGACTCATACCCGGAGGCTTGGTGGGAGTACGATCAGTTGCCTTGGGTTTAGATTTGTTTGCCATGGAGTTGCTACTAGCAGGACTGTTACCATTTTTTCAAACTATGGCCCATCTTGATAGCCTCTACTGCTATACTAAGCGTCCAACACGCCAACGTGGCTCAGTGGTAGAGCACTCGATTCGTAATCGAGCGGTCGCGGGTTCAAATCCCGCCGTTGGCTTTTTAGTAAAAACATTGGTCTCAAAGGATTTCAGAACCTGGGGCGGTCACCTATGTATCAATGCCATGATACATAGGTTCTAACTTTTAGGTCAAAATTGGGTAACAAAAGATAAGTTTGGGTGTAAATTGGGTGTAAGGATCAAATGTACTTATTTGCGATGCTATGTACTCCAAAGCACCAAAGGGTAAGGCTTCTAAGGGTTCAGTAGTCATCTGAACCCTTAGAAGCCTTACCCTTTGG
>NZ_JADEXP010000240.1 GCF_015207065.1 Leptolyngbya cf. ectocarpi LEGE 11479
CCTATTAACTGAAGCTTTAGTCAAGGCCCTCAGAACTTTGACTAAACGGGAAAAACCATTGTGGTCCAATCTTAGGAGATAAATCTGTCAATCACAGTCGCTACTGGCCTGTGTGTTACAGATTGGATCACACCAAAGATCAGCCAGCAATGCCAAAAAGTTTACTAAGCTTAGGCAGCAACCTTTTCTTTGAATGCCTTACCCGCAGAAAATGCAGGAACTGTGGTTGCTGGAATTGTCATGGTTTCACCGGTCTTGGGATTGCGACCTTCACGCTGCTTGCGATCGCGAGGTTCAAAGCTACCGAACCCCACTAGGGTCACCTTATCGCCACTGGAAACAGCCTCCATAATGGACTCAATAGTTGCTGATACGACAGCATCTGCAACTTTCTTTGAAACACCGGCCTTTTCAGCCACCGTATCTAGCAGTTCACCTTTGTTCATAGCAAGAGAAATCAATACTTCCAGGTATTTTTAGCACAGGTCCACATAGAACGCAAGTACTAAATCAACTAAAACGTCCATAGTACAGCGGTTTCCGCACCACGAACGCCTTTATTTTGAAACTGAGCCTACATTAGCTCAATTAAACCGGGGTTTTCTGTAAATCAGGTTTTTCTTCAGGTAATATTGCCCCTTCCACAGGGCAGACCTGCAGACAAATACCGCAATCAATGCACACGTCAAAGTCGATCCAGTACCAGTCCGTCCCCTTCTTATTTTTCTTGGGACCCTCATGAATACAGGCTACAGGACAAGCATCGACACAATCAGCAACGCCTTCACAAACGTCGGTAACAATAGAGTGGGCCACGGCGCTCCTCAGTATAATGTTCGTCAAAAAGTACATCCTGCCGGGGATGTCCCCCAGGGCATGTAGTTACATTTGTTTATCTTAAGTCAGGTTTTCCACGCGGACGTCGCCCTGAGCGGACACCCAAGCAATATTGGCGATTGTGCGGCCGCTGGCAAATTGCCGTAGTGTGGCTTCTGGTACAGACGGGTCGAGACTCAGCTCTACACGGGTCAGGGGCTCCGCCTGACGCAAGGCTTGGGCATGGGCAATGGCGGCGGCGGCGGCGGCAGGCACCGTGGGTACAACCAGCCAGTCACTGTCAGCCACTGTGTGGGGCAGGTGCGTCTGCAAAATCTGCTGCAGGGTTTCTCCGTTAAGCACAAAACCAACGCCTGGATAGGACCTATGCTCAGGGTGAAAGAGGCTGAGTAAATTGTCGTAACGGCCTCCTTGGCCCACCACTTCACAGGTATGCTCGGTGCGCACAACAGCTTCGAACACTACACCTGTGTAATACTCGAATGTTTGCATCAGACTGAGATCTAACACGAGCTGGGGTGGGTTCTCTGTAAACGTGCTCTCCAGTAGATCGACTAGGTTTTTGAGATCACCGACAATCTGACGCTGTTGGCTATTGAGGTCAAGTTGGCTCACCCGAGTCAGAACCGTGCGCGGCTCTCCCCGTAAATCCAGGATGGTTAGCGCCAGCGTGCGCAATTCATTAGACAGAGGTAATGTTTCTAGGGTGACGCGATCTAGGGCTGCGATCGCAACTTTCACCTGCTCCCGCATATCCATCGGAAACGGCGCTAGCAAAGATTCGGTCAAACTAGCCTCACTCAGGAGCAAATGCCAGTCTTGTAAGCCCAAGGCCTGGAGGCAGTCAGCCATAATCAATAAAACTTCAGCGTCGGCCAGGGAACCACTAGCCCCCAGGAGTTCGACGCCAGCCTGGTAAGACTCCTGCTGTCCCCCCTGGCTGCCCGTCGATGACCGCCGAAAGACATTGGCATGGTAATAAAGCCGTTGGGGATAGTGACTAATGCGGGTCACCGCTGCTCGCGCAATGGATGCTGTCAGCTCAGGCCGCAGCCCCAACCGTTCCCCTCGGCCATTGAGTTCAATGACTTCAGACTGCTGAATGGCACCGCCTGCCATCAGCGTATCCATATTTTCAACGGTGGAGGTAATGATTCGTTGGTAGCTCCAGCGCTGAAAAACGGCCTCGATGCGATCTTCAATCCAGCGCTTTTGCGCCACATCTAACGGGAATAGGTCGCGTCCCCCCGCTGGTGGTTGATAGGTCATGACTGTACTGGCTGCAATGGCTATACCAGCTTAAAGCCTGATGGTGATGAGCGACTAGCTATCCAAGTTACTTGCGTTTCCTACCGCCAAATAAACTGCCAAATAGGCCACCGCTTGGCTTTTGGGGAGTCTTATTAGAGCGTTTGCCAGTAGGAGGTTTATCAGGAGGAGAGTTTTTACCCATCCGCTTAGCGTAGGCATCTAGCTTCTGTTTGACATCCGCAGCGGTTTGGTTATCAGGATCGAGTTCTAAGGCACGTTTGGTATGAATACTGGCCATTTTGAGTTGTTTACTCCGCATGTAAAGACGCCCTAGCTCCGCGTGGCATCTGGGATTTTGGGGATGGGCCTTAACGGCCTCCCGCAGCTCAATGATGCCCCGCGAGAAATTGCCCTTGTACTCAAATTCCTTGGCTCGATTGATAAAGCTTTCAATTAGCTGAGCGCGACGTTCACGGGCAGACATCACCGTAACGGTGTCCGATTCCCCCGCACCGCTGCCAGTGCCATCATCGACTACCGGTGGTTTGTCATCGTCTTTAGCGGCAGCAGGAGCCCCCCCTTGACGCATCACATAGGCGGCATTGAGTTCGCTAATTTCACCGATGGCATCAACTACAGTATCCAGAGACTCATACTGGTCCAGTACCAAAGGTTTCAGAGCATTGCTATAGGCGTAGTCTACATTGTTGCTACTAGCCACCTGTTTGGATGGTTCGGTAGATAGGGATAGCAACGCCGGTTGCTGCTGGAGCTGCTGCCCTTTGAGCTTCAGGCTCACCTTATGCTCAACAGATGATTTTTCCTGGCTGAGGACTTCGTAGGCAGGGTTGACCAGCTTAGATAGCAATTCGCTGGCCTGCTGCTTTTGATCGTCAGTCGCCTCCCGTAAGCTGTCGGGGTGAAGCTTACGCGCAATCTTTAGGTAGCGCTTTCTTACCTGTTTCGCGTCAGCATCTAGCGGCACCCCCAAAATGGCATGGTGATCGACTAGGTCCAATTTGAATAGCCCGCGGTTAACCTGCATCTATCTAATTAATTGCGATCGCTGGTTTTGACAACTTAATCTTAGTGTATCCGTATTGGCATCTAATACCTGTAACTGGCTTGACGCCAAATCAACACAGAATGTGCCTCGTAACATAAAAATGTTACATGACATTTTCTCTATATCGGTAAAAATAAGTAGACGGGACTACCTACGGTTTAAATTGAGGTAAGGGCTGAACTTGGCTTAATTCTTGAATTATGGCTGACTGTAAATGACGGTTTGTAGCCACTAGCCTGCCAGAGTAAATATCAAACGGGCTACCATCATAGGCACTGATCTGGCCACCTGCTTCCTCTACCAGCACCACTCCTGCTGCTAGATCCCAAGGGGACAAACCCCGTTCCCAATAACCATCCAAACAACCACAGGCCACATGGGCCAAATCCACAGAGGCAGAGCCACCGCGACGCACGCCCTGGGTCAGATGGGTTAAGTGACAAAATTCGGCATAGTTATTGTCGATAGTCTCCCGACGGTCATAGGCAAACCCCGTCACCAGTAGGCTGTTCTCTAATGCTGTCGTTGCCGATACCTGGATTGGTTGCCGATTGTGGGTGGCCCCTAGCCCCTTCGCCGCCCGATAGAGATCGTCCAAAATCGGGTTATAAACCACCCCCACCATCGGTACCCCAGACACCAGCAAACCGATGGAAACCGCACAGAGCGGGTACTGGTGCGCATAGTTGGTCGTGCCATCCAGGGGATCAATGGCCCACAGGAAGGGACTATCACTCTGGCCGAGTTGACCCGATTCTTCAGCCAAAATGGCATGGTCAGGAAAATGACGCTTAATCACTGCTAGAACCGCTACTTCAGAGGCACGATCCGCTTCAGTCACTAAATCTCCAGAACGGCCCTTCTCTTGAATCGAGGATAGATTCCCCCAGTAGGTTTGCAGCACCGCACCGCCTGCCATCGCTGCCTCGGTTGCTACGTCCAAGAAACGCTGCAGATCTTCAGTTGTAGGCATTACGCTCATTGGTTAAGCAATCGTTTAGGTCAATTAGATCAATATTGATTGTGCTTGATTGTGTCAATCCTCATCCAACGGCAATCCAAATCGCACCTTACCCTTGCCAAAATAGCGACCAAACTGCTGCTCATAGACTTCGTCTTCATCCTGGGTTTCCACCTCTAAATCGGTGCGCGGGTAGCTAACACACAAAAGGGCATAGCCTCGCTCTCGCAGACCAGGGGAAAGCCCCATGGCTTCAGGCTGCTCCACTTCTCCAGACAGAATGCGCACCGCACAGGTGGTGCAGGCCCCGTTCCGACAGGCAAAGGGTAAATCAGCCCCTTGATTTTCAGCCGTTTGCAGAATGTAGCGATCGTCAGGCACCCGAGCTATATAGTGACGACCTTTTTGACGGTGGTGAATATGAATCGTGTGGGTTTTGGTCATGGAACCAGATAGAAAAAGCAGCGGTGCCCTGCAATAGTCCCATGAAATACGCACCACTTTCTGTTACTATGTTTGAGCTGTAAAGATTTAATTCTTCAGCGAGATAATCATGGAGAGGTGGCCGAGCGGTCGAAGGCGCAGCACTGGAAATGCTGTAATGGGGTGACTCATTCGAGGGTTCGAATCCCTCCCTCTCCGTTTTAACTTTAACGATAAATCTCCACTAGGTTCTATGCCCTCATAGTGCGAGCTGATGAAAGATTTGGGGTCTAGGGCATCGTCTGGTCTTGTCGGTTTAGCCGATCTAACGATAACGTCATCCCTCCCAGAGTAATAAGAATAATACCGGGCCACTGGATGATCTGTAGAGTAGGCTGATTAGTCAGGAGTAAAGCCGCAAGTAAGGCGGTTAGAAAGGGTGTGGCTGCGGCGATTAGAGAGGTGCGTAACCCTCCCACTAATCGCAATCCAGTGTAGTGAAAAAAGTAGCTGACACTAGCCAACAGCCCCAGACCCAGACCTCCTATGACAAACTGACTGGTTAGATCTTGGGTAACGACTAAGGGACGGATCAACAGAATCACGCTGCTGAGAATAGCCATAACGCAAGATTGAACCAGCCCAGTCGAGACAGGGTGATTTTGACGGCTAAGGCTATTGGTTACCACATATAGTGCAAACGCAACGGCTGACAACAGGGCTGCCCCAGTACTCGCAAAGGAAAGGGGTCTGAGGATAAGCACTACCCCCATAGCTATGGCCAACATCACCACACCTCTCAATAGAGTGGGGCGTTCACCATTGAGCCACCACAGCAGGGGGACAGCTAACAACGGATAGGCAAACAGTAACGGGGCCGCCGCCGCCGGTCCCAGGGTACCAGCCGCCTGAAACAATAACACTTGAGCAAAAAAGTAAAAAACACCACCGCCTATCAGCGCCAATAGCCGCGATGTGGAACGCAGTGACTGCCCCACATCACGCCATACTGCACGGTACAGCTGAGGCGATAAAACTATCAAAACCGGGATCAAGACCACTAGCTGCAACCACAGCAGCGTATTGGCATTGAAGAAGCTAAAGGTATTTACCCCCGCCAGCGCACTGCCAAACACAGTCCCACCTAAACTCAGACCGCCAACTAGTACGGTAATCGCGCTAAAGCCGAGGGTAGCAATGGCGCAGAGCACCATACCCTTCTTTAAGGTGCGTTCATGACCCGCTTTCGGCACACTGGCTAAAGCCGGGGTCATTGCTGGCCCCATAGTCTGACCGGCAGTCTGACCGGCAGTCTGACCAGAAACAGTCTGACCAGGATAAGCCGGTACTACCCGACGGGTGGTACCGGCTAACTGATCGGGCCGTGGACGCTCCACATAGGCACGACTGCCCACAACAGCACTGCCATCCTTTAGAGGACGATTATCCAGGGTACCTGGGCGTCCCGTCTGAGTTAGGTCAGGGGAGCGAACTAGCTGATCGCTCAACCGTTCTACCAGACTCCCAAGGATGACTTCCCCCTGCTGCTCCATGGTCTGCATCCGGGTTAGCTGCTGAGCAATGGCGCTTTGATAGCTGCTGAGATCTTGCTGTAGGGCTTTGACGCTGCGGTTGAGGGTATCATCAAGGGAATGGAGCCAGTCCTGGGTGGGGGTGGGCAGTTCCACCGAGTTGGTCACATAGGCATGGAGATCATCTCGCAGGTTTTGGGCCAGTACCTGGGCCAGACGTTTTGCCCAAGCATTTTGCTGAGCTAACTGCCGCTTGGACAGGGTAACGTCCGACTCGTTTTTTAACGACTGATAGTCAATATAAAGCTGGTCATACTCTACTCGCAGCGCTTCTAAATCACTGATTAGACGCTGTTTTTCAGTTTGTAGATACTCAATATCCTTGGCTAGCTGATCGGCAAAGTGCCGCTGCAGTGCCTGAAAATCATCATCCAGCGACTGCAGTAGCGGGTCATTCGTGCCTTGATTACCAGACTCACCCATGTTGCTCCCTCTTACCTATGCTGCGCCTGCGACATCATTCCCCTATATCACCCAGGTTCAGCCATACCCTGCTTTATACCTAAGTTTCGCGTTGGTGTCGATACTGTACCAGTCAACCCAGACTTACAAAACAATAACCGTGTTATCCGTCACCTCCAATCTAGAAACCATCACAATCTCTAAGAAACAAAGAAAGGGATGTCTGCCAAACTTAAAAAGCTTTAGCTTTGAGCAGGGCATCCAGCTAAAAAGTATCTAAAGTATCGTTGCAAAAGTAATTGGACATTATTGGGGCGTTATCAATATCAATTAAAGTAACGCTCAAACAGCCGTCTATCGTTTCATTTCTGCCTGCCCTACATAAACCTCCATATCGCACTTTGATTCAGTGAATTATTTGTTATGTAGAACGTTCAATGTCAGCGCCATAGCTGTAGGATTGATAAAATTAATTTGGATAGGGTCATGGGAGTTCGGACAAAGGATTTAGCAAGTACGCTGAGGCAGCTAAAACTAGGATGAAAAAAATCCTGATCGTTGATGATGACATCACATTGCGGGCTGCATTGACCCGCTATCTGCGAGAGCGCGGGTTTCAAGTTAGCCATGCGTCTTCTGGCACGGAAGGGTTAGCTCTCTTTGAACAAGACCAACCGGATCTAGTGGTCTCAGACGTCATGATGCCTGAGATGGATGGCTACGAGTTTTGTACCAAACTTAGGGAAATTCGCTCGGGTCAGCTGGTCCCGTTTATTTTCCTCTCAGGACGAGGCGAGCTAGACGATCGGATTCAAGGGCATTCCAAAGGGGCTGATGACTATATCGTTAAACCGTTTCACCCCAAGGAACTGATTGCCAAAATCGATGCTCAACTAGAACGCTCCCGGCGCATGCATGCGGAAATTATTCGACTGGTGCAACAGATGCCTGCCCCTGAGGCAGCTCAACCACCGCCGCCCGAGCCCTTGCCCCTGACTCCCGCAGAGGAAAAGGTATTTTGGGAGGTGATCCAAGGCTTTACTAATAAGCAAATCGGTGAACACTTGTTTATTAGTCCGAGAACGGTTCAAACCCACCTCAGCAATATTCTTAGCAAGCTATCTTTGGAAAATCGGTCCCAGCTGATCCGCTATGCCTTTGAACATGGTTATCGGCCAGCCAGCGCTGAGGAGTCTGAAAAGTAGCGAACGTCATCTGCAGACGCCATCTTGTATTGCTCAGACATTGTGAGGTAGCCTGAGAGCTGGCTGATTATCAAAACAATGTTTAAAGCAACGCCAGAAGCTGGTGTTATAAACGCCCGATATGAGTAACGCATCCGCTGATTCCCCAACGGCTCTTCCGTTAGATACTGACAAAACGGCCAAACTTGCCGAACAGCTACTCTCCAATAATTTAAAGCGCCAGCTCAGTGCCGTTACAGAATTAGCCAGCACTGACGAGTCGGGTATTGCCATCCTGATCGATTTTCTTAAAGCTAACGCCACCAGCGATTCCTCTGCAGCGGCAGGCAAAGCGTATCAGTTGCTGAGTAACAGTGAGTCGGTGGCGGCTCAGACCTTTCTAGCGGAGACTTTACCCCAGGGGGTTGTCACCCTTAAGTCCGATCAAGGTATTGACTACCGCCCTTTACAGACGCTGCTAATTGGCCAGGAATATGAAGCGGCCGATCGGCTCACGTTGCAAAAGCTATGTGAACTGGCAGGCCCCGCTGCGGTTCAGCGTAAGTGGGTCTACTTTACTGAGGTAGATAGCTTTCCTATCAACGATTTGCTGACCATTGATCAGCTGTGGCGAGTGTATTCAGAAGATCGATTTGGTTTCTCAAAACAGCGGGAGCTGTGGCTCGGTCTCAATCAGAATTGGAACCGGCTTTGGGAAAAGCTGGCTTGGAAATCAAAAAATATTTGGACACGCTATCCGGATGAGTTTGTCTGGGATTTGTCAGCCCCGGTGGGCCACTTGCCGCTGTCTAATCAACTGCGTGGGGTACGCATGATGGAGTTTCTACTGTCTCATCCTGCTTGGGAGCAATAAATCGCCGCTGCTGACTTTTGTGAAATTCGCTGACGGCTTGGTAGAGGTCCTCGGGGGTATCGACTAGGAATGTGGGGCCCTGGGCTTCTAGGGCGGTGCGATCGCTAAAGCCCCAGCTCACCGCTGCCACGGCTAACCCCTGACAGTGGGCGGATTCTATATCACGGGTTTCATCGCCGATATAGAGAATTTCCTCAGATATCAGCCGATGACGCCGCATAATTCGTCGTAGGCTGCGGGCCTTACCCAGCAGGCCAATGTTGCCATAGACCTGATTAAACACGTGGCTCAAGTCATGGCGCTGTAGAAACGAATGAATAGTAGACGGGGCATTGGAACTAGCAATCATAATGGAGTGACCATCGCTGTCTAACGCTAGCAGCACCTCCCTCAGGTGAGCAAAGGTTTGAATCGAGTGAATATCGTGGCGCAGCTCCCGCCGCACTCGCCGCATCAAAAAAGGCACCTGAAATAAAGGTACATGCGACTGAGCTAGCAGCTCAGCCGTACTGAGAGCACGCAGATATTTCAACCGCTCCGGCGTCGTCTGGGGATAGCCATAGTGAACGGCTAAGCGGTTAGTAATAGTGACGATCGTTTCCAACGTATCGGCGATCGTACCGTCAAAATCAAAAATGAGAACGGTCACGTGGGTGGGTTGTAAAAAACAATCAGGAAAAGTGGCACAAACAGTAGCTCAGCGAGACAGCTGTATAGTTATCTATGCCCAAACCTAGAATATGGCTAAAGAAATTCTTAAGCCAAGACATCTGGGGATAAATTTTTGGCAAGACGGTCACTCCCCATCCCATCGCTACCCCCATAAAGCCTCTACGTACAAATACTGTAGCTTTAGGTTCCCTTTATTGTGGTAGCAAATTATCCTACTGTCAGAGATACCACTATAGGCGAAGAGTCAAGACTTGACAGGACACTAGCGCCAGCGGCCCGAGCGCAGAATGCTGATAATTAGCCAAAGACCTAGCAGTGTGGCGGCTGTAAATAAGCTGGTGCTCAGCCACTGCAGCTGAATATTGGTTTGGTTACTGGAAATGATGGCGGCGCCGATAATCAAGGCGGCTACCACCGTGCTAAATGAGCGTCGATTGGCCGCCTGCTCAATGCTTTGCTGTAAACTATCCAGCTCCTTGACATTAATGTTCCAAGTCAGGGTTTCTTCGCTAAGACGATCTAACAAAAAACCAAACTGACGGGGAGCCGACAGCGATAAATTACGAAACTCTAAACCGGTGCGTAACAGCGCCTGTAGGGGGTCATCGCCAATCAGCTGCTGACGAAACAGGTCCACCATCAGCGGACGAATTTCAGCGATGAGATTAATCTGGGGATTAAACTGGCGCGCCACCCCCTCTAGATTGGCCAGGGACTTGGTAAATAAGCCAATATTGGCAGGCCAGCGCAGATGGTTGCGGGTGCCAGCTTCTAAAATTTCGGCAAAAGCAGCAGCGGTATTAAAGTTTTGCAGCGATAGCCCGTAGTAG
>NZ_JADEXP010000241.1 GCF_015207065.1 Leptolyngbya cf. ectocarpi LEGE 11479
CCTCAGTCAGCGTGATCTCGGCGGGATTGACCTGAGCCACAGTGATTTAGCTGGAGCGGAGCTAGTCAAGACTAATTTATTGGGGGGCTGGCTAGTAGGAGCCCAGTTAACTGAAGCCAACTTAAGCCATGCCAATCTCAACTCCAGCAATCTTACCAATGCCAGCTTGCAACGCGCCAAGTTTAAGGGCACTGATTTAACTCGAGCTAATTTAACAAAAGCCACCCTATTTGGTGTAGATCTCAGTCAAACAGACCTCAAGGAAAGTTGTCTATTTGGAGCCGTCTGTGATCCAGCGACTCAATGGCCCGAAGACTTTGACTGGGAATGGGCTGGGGTTTATTGTCTGGGTCCAAATCAATCGCTTTGGGCTGCTGACTTGAGTAACCTGGTGCTAATTGGCATTGATCTGAGCGGGGCAAATCTCGTCGGTGTTAATTTAACCGGCGCAGACTTATGGGGAGCTAATCTCCAAGGATGCGATTTACGTGATGCCTGTCTGTCTGGGGCAAATCTGTGGGGGGCAAACCTGACGGATGCAGACCTCACGGGAGCTGAACTTGATACGGCTAACCTAGAAGCCGCTATGCTTTCCTGAGCAGATTTACGTCTTCACTGAATCATCAATTCTGCTTGAGACCCTATTATTGGACGTACAGGCGTTCCATGGAACGCCTCTGTGGCGCTGCTACCTGAAGAACTAATACAGAAATTCTGAGGGTTCTGCTGGCCGATTTGTTTGACGTTCTTCAGGAAAATCAACCTGGTAGGGCATCGGGGGTTCTTCAATCAGGATATGCCGTGTGCCCCAGCCATCGTTATACAATTCAGGACGCTCACTGACCAAATTAGCAACAGGCATATTCAAAACCTTTTTCATTTCCAGATAGCGACGCCCATCCAATGTGGTTTGCAACAGATCTGGAGAGACTTTAAGCCCCTGCTGCGCAAGAATTCGTTCTAGCGTGGTGAGCTGGTCTAGCGGTGTGTAGGTGGCCATAATAACAACCTCATCAAGGGGTTCTACATCCATAGATAGCTTTGTTTGATCCAGCTGCCATGTTTCTTTGCGACTCCCATCAGCGGCCACCTGTCTGAGGGTAAGTTCCCCCTGCCAGCGCCCATTCTGGACCCTAACCACCTGATAGTCTAAAACTGAGTAAGTTGGCTTTGGCTCCACTGTCTCATCAGTCGGTGATAGCTGACGCATAGCCAAAACATTAAGTTCAGTCTGGTTAGGAAAATTTGCTGTTCCTTGAATCTCATAGGTATGACGGTCCCTGCCTGACTCCACAGTAAAATCCATGTCAGCCACTGGTAAACGATTAATCAAAATCGGATTATTAGGAGTTTCAATTGACAAACCGCAGCTACCCAACAGGCTACTAAAACCAGCAAGCAGCAAAAGATTTATCGTACGGAGACGAGAATACGTCATCGAGTTTGCAGACATAGTCAGAAAAATAATATTTTGTGTAATTAGCGTATGTAGTCGGGACTGTTTTACCTTATAAATCAGCAACGGAAAATTAGCGCCATAGAAAACGAGTACAACAAATTTGATTGTCCAACAGGAAAAAACTACCCCTATTTACTTTCGTATAAGAGATAGAAATTTTCCCTCTCGCTACGGGTAAGGTTATTATTACGCCTATAGATCGTTTACACCTATTAGATCGTTGCCAAGTCTAAGGTGTTTCCCACACCTTAAGTACGTAATTTTCACTAAAACCATACAGAGATTTTGATGCTTTTAATGCTTCCTTCACAGTCAAATTCGCATGCTATAGGTCAGTATAGTTATTCCATAGCCCCTATGGGTGTTGTAAATACAAATAGCACACACTTCACAGGGAAATCCGTATCTAAATCATAACTTGATCAAACTTTGCCGGATTGTGCTGATTAGGCTTGATATTTGAAGTTGGAAGCTCATTGAGAGCTTTTAAAGTGCGTTATTCCTTATATGTCAAAAATATGTCAAAAACACTTGTTGCCTTTATCAATGGCTTAGGGTGAATACTAATTCTATGTGCAAATCAATAAGCTACGGACAAAACACTTGCAAAGTATTTCCTAGCTGGTTAACACTTACCTGAAGGACCTCCTAGGGTTCATCAGGGTTTTTATATGTTTGAAACGGCCAATAAACGCCAATAGTTTGATTATTTTGACCTAGGTTATGTATCTGGGGGGAGTGCTTACATCAGTGTTTTTAAGGGTAATCAGAAAACGTATATTTATTTCGCTATTTTTATCTGTTCTACTATCTGTGACAACATTAGCTCCGAGTATGGCGCAGGTGACGTCATCGCCAGGGGCATCAGATAACGCTGCCGAAGCGGGTACTGCTGGCGATCGCCGCAACCGTGATGAAGACGGAGCAACAGCGGGGCGAGATCTGGGTCAAGATGCACAAGCAGCTGAACTGGAACAGGAAGAGGGTAGTCAATATATTCTAGAATTTAACCGTAGTCCGGTTGTAGGAACGCGACTGCGGTTAGAAGGTATCTATAATGAGTCTCGTCTGAGATTTACACGCCCCCGCAATTGGTCTGTAAAGTCTGTCAAAATTCTGTTGCGCTATCGCCATTCTGGCGCTCTCTATGCAACCCGCTCTAATCTCAATGTCATTGTCAATGACAATAACGTGGGTAGTGTGCCCCTAAACCTAAAGCAGGGTGATACCGGAACCATTATCTTTGACATTCCGACACGTATCCTCAAGGACTATAACGAGCTGATTATTGCCGGTCTGCAGAACAACTCACCTACCTGTACCCAAGACCCGTTTGATCCCTCCCTTTGGACAGAGATATTACCGGATTCAAAACTGGTATTTAACTATGACTCTGAGCCCTTTCAGCTAGATTTCAACAGCTATCCCTACCCGCTGATTGATGTTCTTAGTCTAGAAACCAATCATATCGACTATATTGTTCCTACCACCCAGGACCAAGCTTGGCTCACTGCTATTGCTAAGCTACAGGCATCGTTGGGGCGGATTGCTGATTATCGGCCTTTAGACACAGACCTAGTAGCAAAACTAGATGATGTAGCGGATGGCAACCGAGTCGTGGTGGTAGGTACCCCCTCTCAGCAACCCATGTTGGAAGGTTTGGAGCTGCCCCTAACTCTCAAAAACAAGCGTTGGTTAGATGATAAACAGACGTTGATCTCATCTGACACCGGTATTTTGATGTGGACTGTCCTTGAAGACAAACAGTCTCCTGTGCTGGTGGCGACGGGTAATGGCCCAACGGCTGTAGCTAAGGCTGTGCAATTCTTGACCCAATCTCAAGATCGTAAAATCGGTGCTGGCCAAGTTGTTTTAGTCAATGACGTAGAAGAGATTGCCACACCGGATATTCGCGATTGGCCCCGTTATTTACCCCTATCCGACAATTTTGAGCTTAGCGATCTCAACGGGTTTAACAATGAGCCCATTGAAGATGTGGTCATCCGAGGAGCCCATGCTCCCCCGTTCGAACTTGATTTTAAGGCGCTACCTGACGACCGGTTTTTACCCGGTAATGTGATGAATCTGCGTTATACCTATGGCCCTCAAGTCAACCCACTAACGTCTCTAGTTGAGGTGCAATTAGACGGCATTACGGTGGCAGGTCGTCGGTTGGATTCAATTGATGGCAAGCGTCGGGCCACACTAAAGGTTGAGTTGCCAGAACAACACATTACTCCCCAGTCGCGACTGAAGGTATACCTGAGATTCGATCCACGGGAGCGTCGTTCCTGTAGCCGAGTGACTGATCACCAGCTATGGGGCACTATCCACAGTGACAGTAACTTTAATCTGAATCGTCAACAGGTTGCCAAACTTCCCGATCTTAATTTGCTGAAGGCGGGGTACCCGTTCTCGTCCCCCCAGGATCTGTCTCGCACCGCCATTGTGATGCCAGACAAACCTAGCATGACTGAGCTATCGATCATGTTGGAGTTCAGTGAGCGTCTGGGGCGTTTGAGCCGTTCGGAGGCGGTTCAGCTGGCGGTTTATCCCGTAAGTCAGCTAACGCAAGAGGTACAAGAATCACAGCACCTGGTGGCAATTGGACTGCGATCGCAATTTCCCCTAGTTGAAGCTTTAGAAGCAGCCGAGTTTAACCTGAAAGAGGGGGCTCGCCAGTGGGGAGCCAGTGAGGTCCAAACCCTGCCCGATGCTGAGGGCGTTTTACAACAGCAGATTTCCCCTTGGAATGATTCACGAGTGCTACTGACCATGACGGCCCAGAGCGAGCCTGGTCTCAAACAGCTGCGGGACTTACTGGAATTAGATTCCCTATTTTTCCAGCTGCAAGGGGATACGGCCTTGATCAGTGCCAATGCTGAAACACCGTCCCCCTATGACGACAACGCCTACAACATAGAGTTTTTACAACGCTCAGCCCAGCGGGACGTGCAAGAGGAAAGCACATTCCAGAAAGCGATTACGGTGATTCAAGGAAATTGGTTTTTGCTAATTCCCGGCATTATTGTGTTGTCGTTGCTGCTCTATGGTGTAATTCAAGCCTACTTGAAGCGCAATGAGACGCTGACAGCAGCATCGGGTGTTATGAACGATCCATCTGCGCCGGGAGAGCTGTAATTATGGTTGGACGATTGATTCCCGCGCGTCGGTTAAAAAACTTCCAGCGCACAGTTGAAGACTATCTCTCTACGAGAGTTCGACCTCTCTTAATCGAGCTGCTGATCATCAATATTCCTGACTGGTTTGATCAGGGATTAAAGTGGCTAACTGAACGACAGTTATTGGTTTTGGCATTGTGTTTAACCACGTTTGCCTGGCCCATCATGACTGCCCGACCCACGATTTTGCAGCAGGGACTGGTTGCCCTATCTTTGTTGCTGGTGGGGCAGGTGTTGCTGCGGTTGGAGGATCGCCAGACGAGTCGACGCGTCAGTGAATATTTACATTTACTGATGGCGGCTCTAAGCACGATTACCACGCTGCGCTATCTGTATTATCGATCTAACTACACCCTAAACTTAGATTCTTGGCTGGATGGCTTCTTTTCGCTGTTGTTATTTGTGGCCGAGCTGTACGCCATTGCCACATTACTCCTCTCGTATTTTCAGACGCTGAGGATTCGCGATCGCAAATCCATTCCCCTAACTCAATGGCCGCAGGAAAAATGGCCAACGGTAGATATCTATATCCCCACCTACAATGAGGACGTTGCCATTGTCCGCAAAACGGTCCTTGGGGCGCTAAATACCGATTATCCAGACAGCAAAAAAACGATTTACGTCCTGGATGACGGTCGTGCCGAAAAATATCGAGAGCGTCGCCTGGCACTCCAAAAAATGTGTGACGATCTAGGCTGCCTCATGCTGACTCGTGATGACAACGAGCATGCTAAAGCCGGTAACATTAACACCGCTCTCAATAAGACCGATGGTCAGCTGGTGTTGATTTTAGACTGTGACCACATTCCAGTCAGGGGATTCTTACAAGAAACAGTTGGTTTCTTCTTTGATAAAAAAGTAGCCCTAGTGCAGACCCCTCACTGGTTTTACAATCCCGATCCGTTTGAGCGCAACCTCCTGACCCAGGGACAGATCCCCGTCGGTAATGAGCTGTTCTACAAGGTGCTCCAAAAAGGAAATGACTTTTGGAACGCTGCCTTTTTCTGCGGATCTGCCGCTGTGATTCGTCGTAAATATCTGCTAGATATCGGGGGAATTGCCACTGAAACTGTGACCGAAGACTGTCATACGTCTCTGCGGCTCCATTCCCTGGGCTATCGTACGGTCTACTACGACAAAATTATGGTAGCCGGTCTAGCACCTGAGAAATTTTCATCCTATGTCGGACAGCAGGTGCGTTGGGCTAGGGGGATGGCCCAAATTCTACGGATCGAAAACCCCCTGTTTAATCGGCGTCTAAACCTGCGTCTGTCTCAACGACTTTGCTATTTCAGCGCCACGTCTCACTTCTTTTTTGGTTTCCCACGGCTAATGTATGCGATCGCACCAAACTTATTTTTGCTGTTTGGCATCAATTCGGTAAAAGGTTTGGGTATCGAGACCCTATTTTACGCATTGCCCCATATCGTGCTGTCGATGCACGCTAATCATATTTCCTATAAACATGTACGATTTTCCTTCTGGAATGAAATCTATGAATTTGCCATGTCATTCCAGGCAGGTATCGTCACGTTGCTAGCCCTACTCAACCCCAATTTAGGATCGTTTAACGTGACCGATAAGGGGGTATCGGTAGAATCACGTAGCTTTGATGTTGATAGTGTGCGCTATCTCGTTGTTTTGGGGGCCGTTACAGCTGCATCACTGCTAACGGTGCCTATATGGCTGATCCTCAGTCCTTTAGACACTCAGGCCGTCTTAATCAATACCCTATGGTGTATCTTCAACCTGGCACTGGTGCTGGCAGCTTGTCTGGTGGCATTTGAGCAACCCCAACTGCGACAGTCTCACCGGTTGCCCCGTGAACTCATAGTCAAGCTTTACAGTGATGATGGTCAAGAGTGGGAAGGCACCACACTCGATGTCAGCGAGACAGGTGCCCAGGTGCTACTAGACGTATGGCCCAATATTTCGGAGCAAGTAAATCTAGAGCTATACGGAGACTATGGGGCCATTGCCTTACTTGATGCAGAAATTATCAGGGCCAGTGCCACGGATTCTCTGCAAACTAAGTTAGCCGTCAACTTTGTGAATATGAATCAGTCCCAGCAAGATGACTTGGCGACTGTCATTTTCTCAGATGTGCGCAAATGGTATTCTCAAGACCGCGAAAACTCTGACAATCCCCTAGGCTCACTTAGGTTTATTTTGATGAGCTTAAAACGAGCATTTCAAGAGTTGAACCCTGCCAATAGCGTCAAAATGCGCAAGCAGGTTGAGGTGATGAGTGACCTCCGTTGGAAAGGCTGGGGTAGCTATGTCCAAGCGGCCATGATTACTGAACTTGGGTCTAGAGACATACGGTTGGAACTGCTAGGTGATGCCAGCACGGCAGCCGTAGCTCTTCAAGATAATCATCCTCTACTGCATCTACAGATTTATCCCCAAGTCGATAGTGTCCAATCCTATGACCTGATGGCTCAAGTCGAGCGTCTTGAGCTGATTCCTAAACTTTCGAGTAGCTATGCTGGTGCTAAAGCAAATCCGACGTTAGGGAGTCCGAATCAACTATCAGACTACCGTGTGGCCCTGGAACTATCGTTTCCTATTTCCCTTGATCAGCAACAGCATAATCAGATTAAAACATTGCTTAAGCAGGTTACCTAGGGATGTTGACAGGATGACAATCAGATTTGTGGGATGGAGGCTGCATTGAGTGTCCCAGGTGTTTGAAACGGAAATGGCCATTAGTTTGCAGCTATTTTTAACGGGTGTCCCTTGATACCCGTATGGCGGGAATTATTATCCTAGCCTTGCTTTCTTTATCAAGACTTTGTTTGAGAATACGTAAATTGATTGGTATTCTCAAGGAGAATGTAAAAAATTAGGCGTTGCTGATCCCCGAGATGATTTCATCTGAAGAGTGCTGATAAATTGCATCATTACCCGATCGGTCCATCCCCTAAATCAGCAACGGCAAAAATTACGGTAGCTTTTGGCTTTTCCAAAATTAGTTAGGGTGCTGCTTCACACTTAAATGATTGTAATACTTGCGACATTGAAATCTAGAAGTTTCCCGTATATATAGTCCGGACTGAGGACTAAAGGATGGAATTGCTTCATAGTACCGCTGGTACATAAATTTATTTACATTTACGCATATACCTATTTCCATACCGAAGAAACCATTTGTATGGTTATTGAGTCGAGAGTTTATATATCTATTTCATGGCCGATATGCACTAGGGGGATGCCCTAATTGCTCTGGTCTATTAGCTCTAAAGGCTTTTGGCTTTTTGCTGTATCGTTAAACATTCAGTTATGAACAGTCGTTCGATTGTGGGTTATGGTGCAACCCAGAAGTTACATCCTCTAAGCTTTTTGGCTCAGCTGATTAGTCGTCAGGTGAGCGGTCACTTCAAGTTGTACTCGGGGACTAACTCATGGTCACTTTTTCTTAACCAAGGCAAGCTCAATTTTGCTACGGATACAGATGCGCCATTTGACCGTCTAGACCGTCATCTCCAGGATTTGAGTAATGAGATTTCCACCTTGGTAGGAGCCGTCAGGGTCCAGCTACGCTTGATGTTTGAGCAGTCTCCAAAGCAAGCACCGCTGACACCCGATTACCAGGCCATTAGCTGGCTAGTGGAGCAATCTCATCTGACAGCCGATCAGGCTAGTGATTTGATTCGGGCCATGGCGATTGAAGTGATTGAGTCGTTTCTAGGCGTGCAAGAAGGTAGCTATGATTTGCTGGGGCTAGATGATATCGGTGAGTACCCGGTTCTTTGTCAGCTAGATTTACGGCCTATTGTTGAGATTTGTCAGCGCAATCGTCGACAAAGTTTGCTGGCATCACCATCGGCCACCCAGGATAGTCTGTCAAATGGGTCGCCGACTAGCCCCATAGCATCTGCTACGTCGACTGCGGTTGGCAATCAGCTGGTTGAGTCTGAGTCCAAACCGCAGCTGGGAGTGCCCCCCAGTGTGACGTCTCAATCTATGAATGTACAGGGACTGTCATCGACGAATCCTGACATTCGCACAGCGACGTATACCATTGCTTGCATTGATGATAGTCCAACGGTATTGAATGCAATTCAAGAATTTCTGAATGATAAAAGTCTAAACGTTGTGCCGATTAGTGATCCGGTCAAGGCGTTAATGCAGGTGATGCGGTGTCGACCAGATTTGATTTTGCTGGATGTCACCATGCCCAATTTAGATGGCTATGAGCTATGCTCTCTCCTGCGTCGGCATCCCAGCTTTAAAAATACCCCCATTGTGATGGTAACCGGTAACACGGGATTTATTGATCGGGCAAAGGCTAAGTTAGTCAGGTCCTCAGGTTATCTAACTAAGCCGTTTAGTCAGTCAGAACTACTGAAAATGGTATTTATGCATTTACCCGCTGTGGAGCCTGAGTAGGCGTAGGGACTGTGGGGACGTTGAGACCTTGAGATCTCAGATTTGTAATAGCTGCTGTTATGATCAGGGGCTAGATGGGAAAACCAAACATTTAGGGGATGATAAATAGAGCATGGCAGTGATCCAAATGGCTACAGTACTGATTGTGGAAGATACTCCCTCTGAAAGGGAACTGATCAGCCATTATTTACAAGAAGAAGGCTACAGCGTAATCCATGCTGTAACAGCTCAAGAAGGCCTGGATAAGGCAATTGCTAGTCAGCCGAGTGTAATTGTTACAGATGTGGTGATGCCAGGGATGAGTGGGTTTGAGCTATGTCGTAGCTTAAAGCGGGTGCCTGAAACTGCTGAAGTGCCAGTAGTTATCTGTTCATCTAAGAATCAGGCGATTGATCGGCTATGGGGTATGCGGCAGGGCGCTGATGCCTACATAACCAAACCGTTTAACCGTGAAGAATTACTCAAAGTAATTAAATCTGTATTGTAAATTGCTGATGCGCGATCGCATGTTGTTCATGAGGTCATTGAGGTCATTATTTTGTCTGCTCTATCCTTAAAAAAAGACAGCCCTGTACTCACGAAATCATTTTTGAAATTTCAGTTAGCCCCCAATGTGGTGGCTATGTTGCCTGCTAGTGCTGTGCAGGAAGCCGTGGTCCTGAACACTCGACGAGTGATGGCCATGCCCAATATGCCTGCAGCTTTATTGGGGCTAGTCAACCGTCGCGGACGCGTTTTTTGGGTAGCTAATTTAGTTCGTTTGTTAGGCCTTCCCATCCCTGATCGACACGCCCAGCAATATAGTCTAATTATTGTTCAAGGTCGCTCTACACCCCTAGCGCTTCAGGTTGAATCTATCGATGGCATAGTAAGCTTTGCTCCGGAAGCCATTCATCCACCACCAAACAACGTGAGCAGCATAATTTTGCCTTATCTTACAGGCTGTGTCACCCACAATGACGAGACAGTTTTTATACTAGACGTCGAATCTCTTCTACGCTCCTCTGTTCTTCAGGGTAATTGAGCCC
>NZ_JADEXP010000242.1 GCF_015207065.1 Leptolyngbya cf. ectocarpi LEGE 11479
CCCAGAATTTTGGTCTGGCTATGGGGGTGGGGTCCCAGCGCGTGGCTGTGGAAAAACCTGAGCTGGCCAATACCTTTAATGTGCGGCGCTATGCGCCGGATGCGTTGCTTCTGGCTAACCTGGGTGCGGTGCAGCTCAATTACAGCTATGGCTTAGATCACTGTCAGCGAGTGGTGGATTGGCTGGAGGCCGATGCCCTGATTTTGCACTTAAATCCGCTGCAGGAATGTGTCCAAACCCGAGGTGATACGGACTTTAGCGGTCTGATGGCCAAGATCGAAACCCTCTGTGCCCAGCTGCCGGTACCGGTAATTGCCAAGGAAGTGGGCAACGGTATTTCCGGGAGTCTGGCTCAAAAGCTGATTAATGTGGGGGTGGGAGCAATTGATACGGCTGGAGCTGGAGGAACGTCATGGGCTCGGGTGGAGAGTGAGCGGGCTGAAGATGTCAAACAGCGTCGTCTGGGGCAGACCTTTGCCGACTGGGGGATTCCAACAGCTGACTGTATTGTGGCGGTACGTGCGATCGCACCCAAAATCCCCCTGATCGCGTCCGGCGGTCTCCGAAATGGGTTAGATGTCGCTAAAACCCTGGCCCTAGGCGCTGATATTGCCGGTATGGCCCTCCCCTTTCTCAAGGCAGCTGACCATTCCGAAGCGGCCCTAGAAACCCTGAGCGATATCCTGATCGCCGAACTCAAAACAGCGTTGTTCTGCACCGGTCAAGGCAATCTTCAGGCACTTAAACACAGCCAAGTGCTTCAGCGCTTACCATAAAGTAAAACCAATCACCCATCCTCTTGGGGCCACATCCCACCATGCGAGATTTCTTTAAATATGCGGCTGCTAGTGCTCTCGGTACGCTAGTGGGTCTGTTTAGCTTAGTCGCCCTACTGGGGGTGGGAGCCCTAGGTCTAGCCGGTTTTTTTCTCAACTCCGCCGCCACTGAAACCGAGCCCGAAGTCGAGAAAAACTCGATATTAGTCTTTGACCTGGCCACCGATGTTGTCGATGCCGTTCCCTTCTCTGGCCCCAGTGTGGTGCTAGAAGAAACCCTCTATGGCAGCAGCTACCGAGCCATTTCTCTCCACAGCGCCCTGCAGGCCATTGAGGCTGCCGCCACCGATGACAGCATCACAGGTATTTACCTCACAGGCAATACCAATGCCGGATTTGCCACCTTAAAAGAGGTGCGAGCCGCCCTCGAAAAATTTAAGACCGACTCGGGTAAACCGGTATTGGCCAGCAACACTATTTGGGGGGAACGGGACTACTATTTGGTATCGGTGGCCGATTCGGTATACCTCAGTCCGGCGGGTGTCATGGAACTCAACGGCTTTCGGGCTGAGATTCAGTTTCTAGCCGGAGCCCTCAATAAATATGGCGTGGGGGTACAAGTGCTGCGGGCAGGGCGCTACAAATCTGCCATTGAGCCCTTTACCCGCACCACCAGCAGCCCCGAGGAAAAACAGCAGACCCAGGCCCTGCTCACCGATCTATGGCAGGAATTTTTGACCACCACCAGCGAAGCCAGGGGTAAAAATCCAGAGGCGATCCAAGCCATTGCTGAAAACCAGGGATTTTTGCCTGCTGCCGAGGCCCAATCCGCTGGGCTAGTTGACAATGCTGTCTTTTACGATGACGTTCTCGCTGAGCTCAGGGAGCTAACGGAGCAGACCGAGGATGAGTGGAGCGAAGATGAGGATGACTTTACTCAAATCAGTCTTTATCGCTACAGCCAAACTTTAGACACTGGTTCCTTTGGCAACAAGGACACCGTTGCGGTGATCTATGCCAGTGGCGAAATTGTGGATGGGGATGGTTCAACGCCAGGTCTGATTACCTCAGGGGGGCTATCCGATACCCTGAGGCAGGCCCGTAACGATCAAGATATTCAAGCGGTGGTGCTGCGGGTGAATAGTCCGGGGGGAAGTGCGATCGCATCCGAAGTCATCGCCCGCGAAGTCGAACTTTTGGCCGCCGAGAAACCCGTCATCATCTCCATGGGCAACTATGCAGCCTCTGGCGGCTATATGATTGCGGCCCCTGGCGATCAGATTTTCGCCACCGCCGGTACCATTACCGGCTCCATCGGTGTATATGGCCTCCGTCTGAACTTTAAAGAAATTGCCAATCGCAACGGCGTCACCTGGGACATCATCAAAACCGCTAAGCTAGCCGATATCGACACCGTGAGCCGCCCCCAAAGCGACGCAGAACTGAAGCTGCAGCAAGGATTTGTCAACACCTTATACGATCGCTTTTTGACCCTAGTGTCTGAGGGACGTGAAACTCCCAAAGAAAAAATAGACCAGGTAGCCCAAGGGCGGGTATGGTCAGGCACCGATGCTGAAACGGTCAATCTAGTAGATCAAATGGGCGGGCTCAACGACGCCATTACAGCGGCGGCCGCCGCCGCCGAACTAGACGATTGGCAGGTAGAAGAACTACCCAAGCCCCCTAGCCTTGAAGAACAAATCTTCGATAGTCTCTTTGGTACTGGTGTCGTCACAAAATTACCCTGGGCTCAAGATCCTATTTCCCAAGAAGCCATAAAACTACGGGAAGAATTGAGCCTGCTCAAAACCCTCAACGATCCGCAAGGCGTTTACATGCGACTACCGTTTACGACAGATATTGACTAGGCGACTAGCCAATATAATGTCGGTCGGTCTCATGTAAACGCTACTGCCTTCCCTTACGATTCGGCAGGAACCCACACAGAAACAGAGCCAGCTGTACATGAAAACTCTCCCCAGCCTTCTTGGTTGGTTGTGACCGGTTCATTCTAAAGAGATATTTATAGCTCAGCTAAGATGGCGCCTCAATTTTGCGATAGCGGGCCTGGACAGCCATGTATATACCATAGGCCACTAGCCCCGCTGCTGTAACAATCAGAAGCCACTGTCCAAAGCTGGACGAATACTGCAGAGCTTCCAGGGCACCTTCAGTTGAACGGGCCTGATCGGCATCTGCTGTAATTGCAGCCTTAATTAAGTACCCACCAATGATGGAAAACACCAGACCACGGGCGGCGATGCCAAACTGACATATTCGAATGAGGTTCTTTCTGGTTATCTGGCTCAGGTTATGAAGACGCAGTCGGTTACGAAACTTTGCTTTGATCGCTCTGTAAAAGTAGTAAAAGGCTACGCCAATGATGCAAACACCAGCTGCGCCCACAACCCATCGGCCCATCGGTTGTTGTAATAATCTAGTCGCCCATACCTCGGGAGTACTGCCCTGGTTGTTCGATTGAGAAGGCTGCCCCAAAGCTAGCCTCAGTGCGGTTAGCGCTAAACTGCTATAAGCTATGCCACTCGCCAGATAGCTTAATCTGCGGACTATGTCTGACCAGTCTCTGCCATCGTGCTCCGGGTCTAAAAATGCTTGAACTAAACGCCAAAGAACATACCCCAGTAGACCAAAACTCACCAGGAACAGCAGTATTTGCCCAAAGGGCTTAGAGGCAATGGCGATTAATGTTCCATCGGATCCGGTTGTTTCTCCGCCAAGATTGAGGGCCGCTTGGGTGGCCAGTATGCCCAGGGAAAGATAAACAATCGCTTTGGCTCCATATCCCAGTCTCGCCAATCCTCGAATCCAGGGAGCTACACTACGTTTGAACTGATGATGAGCCGATGGGGACATGGGGATAAGGCGATAGAGCGCCTATACATATAATCAGATTTATAAAAATTCTGTATCTAACGGAAGTGCTAGGTTGTCTATGGATTGAGTCTATCTGTGGAGAGAGATCGAGATTTCGACACAATCAAAGAGAGTCTGTATTTTGCACCTTGAGACAAAATCTCTCTTTTAGGAGAGTTACGTCATCAACGCCCCCCTTATTCTAGTTTAGGGCAGAATCGAACAATGTCACTAGCGAAGACGTAATTGACGAGATTGAGAGTTTGATCGGCCAATCTGTTTCTATTCGCGGTGAAGTTAAAGAGACTGTGGAAGACGCTTCATTGTTGTAAACGACTCCGCTCAACTCTCTAAGCTGGAAGGTTGCTAGAAGGTTGAGCGGAGTCGAAACCAGATTTATTGGATACATTGTTTAACCGAAAAATCCTTATAGCTCGGCGTAGCGTTTGGAAGCGATAACGCTTGACTTAGCTATTCAAAAAGTCCAGCATATGCTGTGTGTTTACATAGGCATCATAGTGCTGTTCTGATAAATAGAGAGCTGCCGCTGTTCTGAAGTCCGCCGCTGCTATTGACTCATTGCCTAAACGATAATAGACCCAACCTCGCTGTTCTAGCAGTTCAGGTTCACTAGCGCTTGTTAGATCAACAGCCTTGCTTAAGGCTGTTAGAGCATTGGGGTAATCACCAACAACAACAGCATTGGCTCCCACCTGTTGCCAGTAGTCAGCCAGCTGCCGCTGATTTTCTAATTGCTGATATTCATAGGTGGGTGGCACAAAGGGCTGAAGAGCAGTACTATCTACCTCTGCTCGAGCAGTTTGACTGTCTGTACCTAAAAGCGCCAAAGCTGCGATCGCAGCCAACGTAACGTCTCTAAATTTCATCAATGCTTGTTTTTTTACATCTGTTTTTTCTACCCTTCTAGCATAGAAGAAAACAGACGCTGCCTCATCTATCAAAATAACCAAACCTGTGTATACCGTTTGATAGATTTTTCCTAGAAAGCTCAAGCGTACTCGTCTAGATCAGCTGAATAACATCTCGATAATAGCTACAGTTGTTGCCACACAATACAAAAAACAGAGGCTATTTAGGAGCCACATCATGCCAATCATGGAAAAGTTGAGCCATGGGTTGGAATTGATTTGGGAGGAAACGTTCATATAAAATTGCCTAAGTTTCTTCTAGCAATCATAGTGGCGTAATTTTAATCGGCCCACAAACAAACAAAAAGTTCAGGTTTGTTTAAATTTGTTCAAACTTCATTGATGAGGCTGGTGCTAGATCAAATGGGCGGTTTAGGGTAGCTAGACCATTAGGCGGTAGCTTCTTTGATATTTTCCCGATGGCTGGATGGGGAATGCCCAGCTAGCAGCGTACATACTTGCCTATCGGTCACTTGGGTAAAGTTGTCATACCAGCGGCCAATGGCATACAGCTGGTTAGGAATATATAGACACACCAGCCGATCTACCTGCGCTTTTAACTGCTGATAGGCCACTTTAGAGGCAATGGGTACGGCGATTATCAATAGATTAGGTTGTTGCGATCGCACCCACATCACCGCTGCCCGCATCGTTGCCCCCGTGGCCAGCCCATCATCTACTAAAATAACAGTCCGATCATGGACAGCCACTCGGGGGCAATGGCTACGGTATGCCCGATCTCTTCTCTCCAGTTCCTGCTGTTCTTGGGCGGTGATTGTCTGCAGTGTTTGCTGGGAAATCCCTAACCCGCGAATCACCCGATAATTCAAGACCCGTATACCGTCGGCGGCAATGGCTCCGATGGCATTTTCCCGATGGCCAGGTTCCCCCAGTTTACGCACCAGACACAGATCCAGGGGAAGATTGAGTTCCTGGGCAATTTCATAGGCAATGGGGACACCGCCCCGGGGCAGTGCCAGGACTACAGCGGGGCGATTGGCATAGGTCTTTAGCTGCTGCGCGAGCTGCTGTCCGGCCTCGGTGCGATCGCGAAATCGAGTTGTCATATCCTGCTTGCCTCCGCTGCCCTGGCTGGCCCCCTGCCAAGTCCGATTCTAAACAGACGCGTTATGTCCGTAGCGCTCCCCAAATACTGGCCGTCGGTAAGTGATTAAAAACTGTTCGATGGAGCGTAGGGCGCGATCGCATCCTTGGTGGGCCTTGGACGACAGATCACCACCTAAATCACAGGACTCAATCGGAATCTGTAATAGCCAGGCCTGGGGATAACGATGATACAGACGCTGGGTCAAATTGAGCAGGGATAGGGGATCATACGTGTGGGCAGCAAATGCTCGAGACGGTGGCTGCTCACAGACAACAATCGGGGCAATTTGCACAGTACGAATGCGGTTATGACCACAGGCATCCACAAACATGACATAGTTGGTCTGCGCCAGTTCAGCCGTTAACTCAGGAATCAACTGGGGCACAGCCACAGACTTAACCGCCGGTAATTGCCAATCGGCAACGGACATCGCCACCCAGGGACCGACCGCCGCATCGCCACACAGTTCGTTACCATAGCCAATAATTAGAAAGTCATACTCTGCTGTTGTCGGAGCCTGGGCCGATGTCCGAGGTGAGGTTAGAGACGACGTTCGGCGCGTAATCGGAGGTGAGATTTGAGTCGATGGCAGCATAGGACCAGTCCCTTGATAAGCTTTGCTTCACCTTAAGATTACTCAAGAGATATGAGGATTTTATGAGGCTGCCCCGTAGGGATGAGTCTAATTCTCTTATCGCTAGCCTAGAAAATCAGGATTACGCTCTCTAATTAAACCAACCATCATGGGACTCATGGTCGTAAACAGAGTGATCACCAACACAATCAAATGCTGTTCCCAAGGCAGTTGAGAGAGGTAGGCCCAGGTAACAGAGCGTCCCAGTTCAAACCGTCCTAAGGCCACATAGGTGACGTTACAGATAAACGATGTCCAAAAGTCAAAGAGAACCGCCAAGGTCCAAGCTAACCTCAGCAGATAGGTTTCACTTTGTTTGATGCGGCGACTGGCCCAAATGGCTCGAGTGGAAAAGTTAAACGCCCCGGCAATGAGAGTGCCGACTAAACTCAGACCGAGGGCAATAAAATGAATCCCATTTAAAAGCAGCAGGGTCCCCAAAAACGTAGTCAGCAGATCCCAGATCATACTAAGGCGAAAGGCGCTGATGAGCACCAGTCGAGATAGGCTGATGCTAGTGGCTTTGCGCTTTACATCACGGTTCATAGTAGAGTTCCTCGCAAGATGGCAAGTATGGCATGACTAACACTTTCACTCCCTACCTGTGAACTGTCGTGACTATTATTTGGAACTATAAACCAACAGTTTGAGGAACTTATGAGGATCGATTTTCACGTATCGTTTCATTAACTCTGAGAAGCCATATGAGATTTTTCAATGATCTGTGTAAGAATAAAAATAAGATAAAAACTCTTCTTTAGGCTTGTGCCGTAAGACTGTTCTGTAAAACTGTAGCAACAGCAGCAGTCTTATGCAGCTCAGGTTCTATGCTGAGAGGGGGAGATTATGAAACAACGTTTTCTAGTAACACTGTCCCTGCTTTCTGTGCTGATCTGTGACTCGCCGAGCCGAGCTGAAACCCCAGCAGAAACAGTGATTGATGACATGCGGGCTACCAACGTGCAGCGGCTCATCCTCACAAATCAATGCAGACGCTGTGACCTAGTCGGAACAGACCTGAGTAAAGTGCATCTGATTGGAGCCGATTTGCGAGGGGCCCTACTCACCGGGGCCAATCTCTCCTGGAGTAATTTAGAAGGGGCCGACCTCACCGGAGCCCACTTGGCCGGGGCCAATTTCACAGGGGCATTTTTAACTAATGCTAGTTTAGCTAATGCCACCCTAGATCATGCTAATTTTAGCCAGGCTCAGATTTACTATGCAAATGTTGCCGGTGCCTCCATGGAAAATCTCAACTTAGCCGATGCCACCGTTGTGGGCACCCCCATCAGCATCGGCGGTGCAGCTCCCGAGAACAATGAGCTGCCTATTCTTATCCCTGACGATAGCTGGCAGTTAGAACCCCCTATGGACCCTCCTAGCGACCTCTGGTACGTGCCAGGAAGTCCCCTAGAGGAAATTCTGGATATACCACCGCAGATTATCCCTCAGGTTTAAGATCCTCAAATCTAAGGAGAAAACATTGTAAAACATTGCACATGTTGCAACCCCTCCGGAAGCCTGTATTTAGTACAGGACACTTCCGAAGGGGGTAGCTGCCATTTGATGAATTTTACTTATCTACTCTTATTGCTCGGATATGTCTCCATCAAAGGGCTGTACTCCTGTTTCAGGATAGTCATCATCCGTTGGACTAAACAAACGTTTGGCCGCATCTAAAACCCAAGTCGTACTTTGTTGGAGGGTACGGTTAATCCGAGTAAAAAAACCTGGTGAACTGCTCATAGTAGTTTTCCTTGCCTTAGCTATGTTTTTCCTGGGAAGAGACGTTTAACTCCCAACAGTTTTCTAAAAACTGAATTTTGTTGTATCGGTCAAATTTCCATGGGTCTAGGACAGTAGGATTGTCTTTATCAAATAACGGCTGATTGAGGTATCGCCATAGGGCAATCCAGACATTTCTTAAGCTGGTTTTCCAGGTATTCATATCCTTTAGCCCCCCTCAGCTTTCCACTATCTTATAGTCCTAGAATAAAAAGAAAGTTTGGGGATCTTATGAGGATAACCTGGAAGCTGTTGCCTGATTGTCTGCGCTCTTCTGTAACAACTTCAAAATAGAACTGTTTCATAAAACAGACGATCACATTGGCCAGCGTCTCAAAACATAGTGGCCAGAATTAAGGTTGACTTTATAAATCTGAGGAAACGGCTCTATAACCCCTGCTAAGACTCGTTTTAAGGAATTTTACTGGGGCATCAAGGGGATATTTGAACGATGAACTTCTAGACAATGGAGTCCATACCTGCCATAACTATGTGGGACAACATTGTCAGACGTTTGGGGTCAGACGTTTGGGAAGTTTTAACTCAAGATCGCCCATGCCCACACTGTATGTTTCAGATCTCGATGGCACATTACTGACATCCACCGCCACCTTATCCACCTACGCTCGGAACACCCTAAATCATTTATTGGCATCTGGTTTACCCTTCACCATCGCCACCTCCCGCAGCGTGAGTTCTGTAGGGCCTATTTTTCAAGGGGTGTCGCTGCCGTTGCCGGTAATTGAGCTGAATGGAGCTTACATTACTGACTTAGCGACCGGACAGCATCTGATTGTGAATGACATTGCCACCGAGCTGGCCATTGATATTCTGACGCTGGTGGAATCTCACCAAATTAAACCCCTCATTTCCAGCTACAACGGTCAAGATGACCATATGTATTTCACCACCGACGTTAATCCTGGTGTCCAGTGGTATATCGATGATGCTAAGCGGAATGAAGATGGTCGCTGGTCCTGTCGAGCCGATCTGACCCGGATTTTTGACGAGCAGGTGATGCGGTTTACACTAATTGATACCCAAGCACGGCTGACAGAACTGGCGCAGGCATTAGCCTCCCGCTTTGCTGATCGGCTGGATATGCATCTATTTGAAAATCCCTATCAGCCTGACTGGTACTGGCTGACGCTCCAAGACCGGCAGGCGACTAAGGCTAATGGCATCCGCGAACTACAGACGCTCCACCAGCTACATGACCACGAGCTGACCGTGTTTGGCGATCACAATAATGATATTTCGATGTTCCAACTGGCGGATGTGGCCGTGGCAACGGCCAATGCTACGCCAGAACTGAGGCAGCATGCTACCGAAATTATTGGTCATCACGGTGAAGATAGCGTGGTGAAATATTTAGAATCCCGTTGGTCAATGGTGAATGTCTGACGTTATATCCAAATCTCCTAAGAAATCGGGCAAGAGTTCCCGTGCAGCTAAACGTGCTAAATTAGCGAACCGTAAGCGGCGGCGTAATTTGGCAGTGGGCATTGCGGCGCTGTGGCTGGTGTTGGCCTGTTGGCAGGCACCGGCAGTCAAGCTAGCTGACACCAACCAAATTCGGGGGGTGTGGATGACTAATACGGCGGCGGCTATTAATTACTATGGCTTTCGCTTGGATGATGCGATCGCAAACCTAGCGGAGCATGGCATCAATACCCTGTACCCCAGCGTCTGGAACCAGGGCTATACGCTGTATCCCAATCAGGTAACTCAGGAAGCCGGTGGCAGCTGCTGCGATCGCATCGCCAATGTGCCCCTGTATCCCTTTGACGACATCCTCCACAGCCTCACCCGCCAGGCCCATCGCCACAACATGCGGCTGATTCCCTGGTTTGAATACGGTCTGATGATACCGGCGTCATCCGCCATTGTTAGAGCGCATCCCGACTGGCTTACCACCAACCGGGCCGGAGAGACGG
>NZ_JADEXP010000243.1 GCF_015207065.1 Leptolyngbya cf. ectocarpi LEGE 11479
GCTTTGTTGTACAAATCCAAAGGTAACTATGCTGAAGCACTACCTCAATACGAACGGGCCTTAGCAATTAGTGAAGCCACCCTGGGACCTGGACATCCTAATGTCGCAACCAGCCTCAATAATCTAGCCAGGTTGTATCACGACCAAGGTAACTATGCTGAAGCACTACCTCAATACGAACGGGCTTTAGCAATTCGTGAAGCTGCCCTAGGACCTGAGCATCCTGATGTCGCACAAAGTCTTAACAGCCTAGCCGTGTTGTACAACTCCAAAGGTAATTCAGCACAAGCCATTGACTTTTTTCGGCGAGCAGCTGAAATTGAAGAAACTAGCCTATCGGACACCCTTATATCATCTCCAGAAACCGAACGCCAGCTCTACCTCAATACGTTTCAAGGAACAACTGATATGCTTGTCTCCTTAGGCTCACAGACAAACGATCTAACGAATACAACTAACCTTGCCCTTACGACTATTTTCCGCCGTAAGGGCCGTATCCTTGACTCTGTCACCAGCTCTTTTCAACAGCTTAGAGTTCAACTTCCCCCAGAGGAGCAATCTCTCCTTAGCAATCTCTATAATATTCGGACTCAGATATCCGCTTTGCGCTTCTCTGGTCTGGGCAATCGTTCTCCAGAACAATACCGAACATTGCTCACAAATTTAGAAGCCCAAGCTAAACAGTTAGAAACCTCCCTATCTCGCCACAGTGCTGAATTCCGCATCGAATCCCAGCCTGCCACAATAAACGCCGTTCAATCGCTTATTCCTGAGAGCACCGCTCTAGTGGAGTTAGTTCGCTACAATCCTTTCAATTTTGAAGACCCTCAAAACCGATGGTCAGCCCCACCTCGCTACGCTGCCTATACTCTCACCGTAAATGGCCAACCCCAAGCTATCGACCTCGGTGAAGCTGCCCCCATCGACGCCCTAGTAGCCGACTTCCGTCGCGCGCTCGGCACCCGCTCCCTACATGCTCAAACTATCGCCCGCCAGCTCGACGAGCTAGTCATGGCCCCTATCCGTCCACTGCTCGGCGACAACACTCATATTCTTCTCTCCCCCGATAGCCAGCTCAACCTCATCCCCTTTGCGGCCCTTGTCACTGAAGACAATCGCTACCTGATCGAAGACTACCAAATCACCTATCTCAACTCCGGTCGCGATCTCCTGCGGCTCCAGCTCGACACCCCTAGCCAGCAAGACCCCGTCATTCTTGCCAACCCAGACTACGCTAGTTCCGACACTTCTACCCAAGTCTCCCAAAAATCTGTGGCAAAGAGCAACGAAGAACAAAATAACCAGCGTTCCATAGACATAACAAACCTGACATTTGGCCCTCTTCCCGGCACCGCTGCCGAGGCCGAAGCTATTGCCCCCCTACTCAACAATGCAACAGTTCTCACCGGCACCAACGCCACCGAAAACGCCCTTAAGCAAGTCAATGCTCCCAGCATTCTCCACATTGCCACCCATGGCTTCTTTTTAGAAGATGTCGAACGCTTTATACCCCTCGATCCCAATAGTCGCGGTTTCCGAGCTGGTCTATCCCCTACACCGACAGGTAATCACCCTACTCAGGCCACTCCCAGCAATACCGAAAACCCGTTGCTGCGGTCCGGTCTGGCCTTAGCAGGTTTCAACCAGCGCAGCAGCGGCAGCGAAGACGGCGTTCTCACCGCCCTTGAAGCCTCGGGACTCAACCTCTATGGCACTAAGCTAGTCGTTCTCTCCGCCTGCGATACCGGCGTCGGTGAAGCCTCGACAGGCGAAGGCGTGTACGGTCTACGCCGTGCCTTTGTCACCGCTGGCGCTGAGAGTCAGCTGATGAGCCTGTGGCAGGTGAGCGACTATGGCACCAGCGAGCTGATGCAGCTTTACTACCAAAATCTAAAAGATGGCCAGGGCCGCAGTGAAGCCTTACGCAGCGCTCAGCTATCCCTGTTAGAAACCGACCAGTATCAGCATCCTTACTTCTGGGCATCGTTTATCTTCTCCGGTGATTGGAGCCCATTGGAAGAAATTTAGAGCTTAATTAGTAGAGGACTGAGCGGAGTCGAAGTCCGGCTCAGGTGAAGTTTATTTGATCCTATTCACATCTGGTAGTCACATTTTTTCAAAACTTTGATGGTCGAGCCATAGCTTTAGTATCATTACACTAGAACCACGAGTAGAATGACAAACTCAGCACTGCTCTTTCTCGCTATTATGGCCCAGTCTATCAACCGAGTTCGTTGGACCACTGAAGACCTAAAGCGGCTGCCAGACAGTAGCAATCGCTATGAAATTATTGATGGACGACTGCTTATGACCCGTGCGCCCCACTGGAGACATCAAAAGGTCATTAGTAACGTGGCTAGGGTACTCAACGATTGGTCTGATGTTAGTCAACTTGGAGAAGCAGTCCCTACACCTGGCGTAATTTTTGAAGATGCCGACAATGTAATCCCAGATGTTGTGTGGATTAGCTACGACCGCCTGTCAATAGGATTGGATGATGAGGGTCACTTGACCATTGCACCAGAACTAATGGTAGAGGTGTTGTCAGCGGGCAAACAAAACCAGGAACGAGACCGAGAGACAAAGGTAAAACTCTATAGCGAACGCGGTGTCCAAGAATATTGGATTTTAGATTGGCGTGCCCAGCAGTTAGAAGTTTACCGCCGAGAAGCGGGCTTATTGAAATTGGTGAACACGCTCTTCGCACAGGACAGTTTGATGTCACCTATTTTGCCAGAGTTTACTTGTCAGGTTGGAACTCTATTTGGATAGCCGAGCACCAAACTCATTTGGTCGCAGCTATAACCAGCTCGTCACCCAAAACCTCAATCAACTGGCTGCATCGGCAGCTTGTGCTAATACCAGCGATGCAGCCTTTGAATCTACGTAGCGGCCTTGATTTTTACAGTTTTAGCAGCTGGAACGTCTGATTTTGGTAAAACTAGCCGGAGAATACCGTTGCTATACTCGGCTGAAACATCGTCTTTGACAATATGACTGGTTAGAGGAACAACCCGCTCAAATTTGCCATACTGAAACTCGGATCGAGTAATATTATCTTGTTCTGTTTTGGATTCAGATTTGCGCTCACCTCGAATGACAACAGCTGTATCTGTGACCTCAATACTGAGATCATCAGCTGTCATACCAGGAACTTCAAATTTGAGATGAATCTCGGTATCGGTTTCATCCATCTCAGCTGATGGCATAAAGGCAAAGCTCTCATCACCCTGAAGCCTGGGGGTAAACTGATTGAACAACTTATCTAGCTCTTTCCTCAGAGCTTCCATTTCACTAAAAGGTTCCCACTGTTCGATTTGTCGGAAGGGTTGCCAGCGTGTGAGTGTCATCGTAAAACCTCCACGAAACGTTGTTAGGCAGCTCAATGGCTACAGCTGTGTGTAACCTCCCAAGTGCAGCCTTATTTTTATCGTAGGACCAAAAGCTGAGGAAATTATGGGGAGTGGAAGAGGACAAAAACTGCTGACAGCTCAACGCACTATCTTGGTTTAACTTGACGCCCTGCCTCAAGTTGCTCACTCGGGTGCAAGACAACAGATTCTTCAGCTGCTAAACCGTTGGTTACTTCAGCTGCCACGGTACTGCGATGGTCAATAGCAATCTCACGAGGTTGGGCACGATCGTCTTCTACGACAAACACACACCAAGTTTCACCACAGCGATACAGGGCACTAACGGGCACCTGCAATGCGTTATCATCTGCCCAAATAACAATGCGAGCCTCAATGCGATAGCGGTCTCCTAAAGAATTGATCGCTGATTCTGTCAAGGTGCCAATCACATTTACCCGTTGTTCTTCCACACCTAAAGCAGAGACTTCTGTAAATGCGGCGGGTTCGATATAGCTGACGGTGGCGGCTAACGGTTCTGCACCACCCCACTGCTCAACAATAATCTGATCTCCAGGTTTAATTTGGACCGCATCGGTGGATAGCACATCAATCACTAGCTCCAGCTCCCCCGGATTTCCTAGCTCTATCAATGGATCTCCCGCTTGGACAAAGCGAGCACTCTCATCGGGGACTCGCAACACCGTTCCGCTAATGGGAGCCGCAATAGTCGTTCGGCGAGCTTCATCGACTAGGTTGGCCAGTTCTGCCTCCACACCTGAAATTTGAGCCCGATAGGCAGCTTCTAAGTAGTCAGGATCGCGCTGTTCTTCTCGTAACAACGATAGGGCTTCTTGGACAGCGGTGGCGTTTGCGATCGCACTTCCCAACCGTTTCTCATCCGCCGCCAGCTCCTGCTCCAGTCGATCCACCTCCAGTTCCGCTGTTTCCCTGGCTTGTCGAGAGATGGCACCACGAGACTCTAGCTCCTGGGCTCGGTTGCGATCGCGACGTGCCTGCTCCAGGGCCACCCGCGTTTCCTCTACTTCTGCCACTGTCGCCTGCTGGGTGGCCTGAGTCGCCTGCAGACGCGCAGTTGCCTGGGCCAGTGCTTCTGGTTTAGGTCGCTGAGTATCCACACCCACCAGCTCAGCCCGCAGCTGCTGTAACCGCGCTTGGGCTGCCCGCACCCGAGTATCTAGGGGCAGCGGATCAATCTGAGCAACCACCGCATCTGTCTGCACCGGATCCCCCGCGTCCAGGTCAATGCGCAACAGCCGACCATCCACCGGAGCCGAGACCACATAGCGGTCTTTCACCCGAGTCTGCCCCTCAGCATCGACGGTCACCTGCAGCGGCCCCATCGTCACAGTGCCCACATCCACCGGAATCGGCGTTGGTCGAAAGGCTAGAGCAACCAAAACGGCAATGCCCAAACCGGCCAGACCATAGGGCAGCCAGCGGGGAAGGCGCTTCACCGCCTGAGCTGGAGTATCTTTAGTCCAACCACGAAACCAATTCTTAGCGGCATGTTTCTGAACCTGGGCCATGGGGCAATCTCCTTACTCACGGGTTTTGAGCACAGCGATTAAATCCAGCTGGTTGAGCTGGCGACGAATGATCAGACCGGACGCCACAGCCGCTGCCACAATCACCACAAAGGCAAAGGCATAGGTAGACTGGGTAACGACCAGTGGAAACCGAAACAACTCCCAGTCGTAAATCTTGGTCATTAAAGCAGCCAAACCAAAGCCCAAGGCAAATCCGATGGGAATCGCCAGTGTCAGCAGTACCGCCTGTTCCCCCAGCAGGATGAAGGCAATTTCTCCTTTGGTAAAGCCAATGATCCGCAGGGTGGCCAGCTCGCGTTCCCGCTCCGATAGGGCGATGCGCGCCGCGTTATACACCACCCCAAAGGCAATCACCGAGGCGAACCCCACCAGCACTACGGTAAAGCCAGCCATACTTTTGGTGAGAATGTCGTTGAACTGATCAATGGTGGTTTGACGCAGGGCGACACTAGCTACGGCAGGGGTGCGCTTGAGCTGGGTATAGAGGGTTTGTTGCTGGTGGGCGTCTACCTGTAAATAGGCACCGGAGAGGGTAAACCCTTCTCTCATCAACCGATTAAGGGCATGGATGTCCATATAGGCGGAGATACCCACCAGCTCATCAAAAATGCCGGTTACGGGCACCGTCCGCGTGGGGCGCGCGCCTTCTAACACGTCTACAGTCAGCCGGTCCCCCAGGTGAGCCTGCAACGTGTTGGCCAGCTTCTTGGACAACACAATTCCTTCGGGTGGCAATGTGACGGGGCGTTGATGGCTATCTAGCAGACGACGTAGCTCCCCCGTGGGCTCCACCCCATTGATACCGCTAAGCTTGTGATAGTGGCCGAAACGCAGCCGTGCAGGCACCACGCGAAATGGCTCAGCTCGCAATACCCCCGGTAAGTTGTACAGATCAAACTGGGCGCGATTGGATAGGGGATTGTTAAAGACGAGGGTAATGTCTTCTCGCTGGATGGTGCGAAACTGGATGTCTACCAAGGCATCCATGGCATCGGTGAAGAATCGGCCCAAGACCAGGATTGCGATCGCAACCGCAATCCCCACCACCGACAGTAGACCCTGCACCGGACGCCGTTCCAAATTACGCAAAATAATCCGGCTAGGGGGAGAGAACCAACGCTGCAGTCCGAGTTTTTCCACCAGCGTAGGCCGATAGGTGGCCGGAGGCTCAGGTCGCATCGCTTCAGCGGGCGGTAGGGCCACAGCTCGTCGCACCGCTAGAAACGCCCCCATGGCAGCGGCCCCGACACTCACCAACAGCGCCGTCAGCAGCACCTGCGGTCTCACCTCATACTGCAGTAGAGGAAAGTGATAAAAGTCCGCATACAGACGAGTCATCCCCCGTCCCATCCACCAGCCTAGACCACTGCCCAGCATTGCCCCCAGCAGCACCACGACCATCACTAGCTTTAGGTAGTGTAGCCCCACCGTGAGATTGTCATAACCAAACGCCTTCATCACCGCAATCTGGTCTCGCTGGGTGCTCACCAAGCGGCTTAGCAACAGATTTAACAAAAAGGCCGCTATGCCTAGAAAAATACTCGGCACAAAGACAGCATGGGCCGACAGCTGGCGAATCTCATCGGAGATAAATGTATGGGAAATTTGATCCTCTCGGCCAAATGCCCCCAGCCCCCCATAGGTTTCCAATTTTTGATCCAGTTGAAAAATCACCTCTGCTTCACTGGCCCCCGGCATCAGCGTCAGACTGACATCGTTAAACGCCCCCTCCATATCAAAGGCCGTAGCCAGCGCCTGCTGCTGCATCCAGAGAATGCCAAACCGTTGATTATCAGGGACAATCTCGGTGCCCCGAATCTCATAAATATATTCTGGTGATAGGGCGATACCAACAATCCGTAGGGTTTGCCAACGGCCATTGAGAATGGCACCAACCGTATCATTCAGTTCTAGCTGGTTGGCCTTGGCAAAAACCTCACTGGCCAACACCTCATCCCCATGTTCAGGGTAACGTCCAGCGCGAATAAACAGGTCATTGAGCATGGGCATAGGCCGCTCTGGAATCGAAATCAGACGCCCAGTAGCCGGTTCCGCCAAACCTTCCACCGACAGGGTGACATCCTGTACCACCCGCGTCTGCACCGCTCCTACTCCCGGAATCTCCTCAAACCGAGACACCAAACTCTTGGGGGCTCGCTTGAGCTGCACAAACACATCGGCAAATCGATACTGGTCATAATAGGTGGCCTGGGTCAGCTGCAGCGACCCATGGGTGCTCATCATGGTCACCAGATTGGCCATGCCACAGGTGACAATCAGCACAATGGCGATCACCTGTCCTCGCATCCGGAGAAGATCGCGTAACAGCTTGCGGTCTAGCGCTTTCATGGCCATGGGCACCTACCACTCCAACTCCGCCGGAGATAGCTTTTGCTCATTACACTTGATGTCAGCAATGTTGCCACTGCGCATGTGAACAACCCGGTCGGCCATGGCTGCAATCCCGGCATTGTGGGTGATCACAGCGGTCGTTGTGCCAAATTCTTGGTTGACGTGCTCCAAGGTCTCTAGAACTCGCTTACCCGTTTCAAAGTCCAGGGCTCCAGTCGGTTCATCGCAGAGAAGCACTTCGGGACGTTTGGCAATGGCGCGTGCGATCGCAACCCGCTGTTGTTCTCCCCCCGAGAGCTGCGCTGGAAAGTGATCCAAACGATCGGCCAAACCCACTAAACCAAGTGCCTCTTCCGGTCGCATCGGCTGCTGGGCAATATCCGTCACCAGAGCCACATTCTCCAGAGCCGTCAGACTAGGAATCAAGTTATAAAACTGAAACACAAACCCCACCGATTGACGACGAAACCGGGTCAGTGATTGCTCATTCGCTTTATCCATCGCCTGGTTACGAAAATAGACTTGCCCCCCCGACGGCACATCTAACCCACCTAAAATGTTCAACAGCGTAGACTTTCCACTGCCTGACGGTCCCAACAACACCACAAATTCTCCCTCATAGAGGTCTAAACTCACGGCCCCTAGGGCATGCACCTGCACTTCACCCATGACATACACCTTACTCACCTGCTCCATATGGAATACAGCAGATGTATCAGAGGATGAATTAGAAAACGAATCAGCCATGGGCAACATATGACTCAAACCAACGGGGGCAATAGCAGGCTAAACCAGTGCTACCCCACATTTTCAGAGTAAGGAGAAAGTTTGAGGATGTTGTGAGGGCTCATGCTAGTTGCCCCTGAATGACTTTCTGATGGCCCTACCCTCCAAATCCGATCGTGTTGAGAGCTTTCTGCACCTTGGCTCGATGCTCAGTCTCCCAATCTTCTAAAGATCGAACCGAATCTTTGGCAGCCCGCCGCTGGGCAATCTCCCACACAGAGTCCTGCTGTGCCACTGGAATAATTGCAATGCCTTCTTCATCCGCAACAACAATATCTCCTGCTTCTACCTGTACACCACCGCAGATAATAGTATTCTGCAGGGTACCGGGTCCCTGCTTTTTGCCAGGAATCGGCATGACACCTCGGGCAAATACTGGAAACCGATGTTCGCGGACCTCCGCCACATCCCGGATCACACCATCGATCACAAATCCGGCAATCCCCCTTTTTTGGGCAGTGGCACAGACATTGCCCCCCGACATGGCATAGTCCATATCGCCAGCCTTGACCACAATCACTGAGCCCGGCTCTGCTCTATAGATTGCCGCATGTAACATCAAATTATCCCCTGGGGCACAGCTCACCGTATAGGCTGGCCCTGCAATCCGAGGGATGTGGGGCCACATTTGCCGAATTCCCATGTCCATAAACTGCTCACGCCCAAGCAGGGCATCGGCGTAGGTTGTGGGAGACAGCTCAGCAAATTTGGAATAGGATGCCATAGGGTAAGTTAGGGGCGTTACAACAAAGCTACCTTCCATTATTACCGCCGCCGTGGATTACTGCGATCATCGCCTCTATCGGTCCGCCTGCGCCCCGTACGATTGATGGCAACGTTACCTTGATCAACCTGTCCCACTTCGGGCTGAAAAGGATTAGTCGCCCTAAAGAGAACCTCTCCCTGGGCATTTGTAACCACTAAAAACAAATCAGGTTTTGTTTGAAATAGCTTGCTAAACTCATCACTGGAATATCTGAGCACATAGGCACCGGCATCATTCGGCTGAACCGAGCCTAATTCGAATCGATCCTCACCGTTTTGATCGCGCAGTCCCACCCGTAGCGACGATAGCGGTTGCCCAGCAGCAGCCTGTATCCTGCCACGCACCTGCCAAAGGCCTTGATTCGTTGGCACAGGCCGCACCGTCACCGTCGTCGTCTTAGAATCTTCTCCGCCTGCATTGGTCGCTGTCAATTTAACCGTGTAGGTGCCAGGATTTGTATAGCTGTGGGTCGTCGTGAGCCCGTCACCACCCGTATTATCGCCAAAGTCCCAAACCAGCTTGACCGGTGGAGTACTGTTGTCTTTAATTACGGCAGTAAAGGTACCTGTTTGCCCCACCTGTAGTGCAGAGGGGCCATTAACCGTGCGCACCTGAACCGGCTTGGACGGCAGGTCGGTCGGTGGTGTCGGCTCCTCAGGTTCAGGGGTGACAATATCTTTGGGTTCCCCGTCGAGAATAATTTCTCGATAGTCGATCAGACCGGCCCTGACAAACAGGGGGCGTTTTTCTTGATGCAGAATTTTGCGATCGCCATCGGTCACAGTCAGCGTCAACGGCTGCTTTGGAGAAACCACCCCGGCGGACGAGTCTGGGATCGGATAGCGAATGGCAAAATATCCTCGCTCATCCGTACAGGCAATTTCGATGGCTCGAATCCAGCGGTTCTGTTCATCGAATAGCGACAGTATCAGTCCTTCAATTCCTTTTTGCTGAGATGCAAAGACTCGACCATGGACCATCCAGGTCTGACGACTAACCGCAGGCACTTGAATTTTTGCGGTTTCGATTTGTCGCTCAAGTTCGCGTTTGGCTGCTTTGTTGTAAGTCAAACGGCGCATCACCTTTTGTACTCTGGGATGATTGGTGCCATACTTTTGGGTGAGCCGCTGTTGTTCTCGTTCTAAGATTGTATTGCTAACCGTTTGCAACG
>NZ_JADEXP010000244.1 GCF_015207065.1 Leptolyngbya cf. ectocarpi LEGE 11479
CGGTTTATGAAATATGAGTGGATTGAATTTGATGCTTACGAGAGTTGGGAAAGCTTGGTTCAATATGTCGAAAAAGTCCTCAAAGGGTTTGGGGAAGACTATGTAATTAATTTTGGATAAGTACTTAGTACTCATTTTCATCCTCCGCTAGGTTATTTTGGGTATCAATAGCAGAGGCACAACCGTAATGAGCCACTAACCATTCATCTAAGTCGGCTCCTATAGATTTTAATAGGTTCGGATTTAAATCAATATGCAAGGTCTCTTGAGACCATTGGACTAATTGAGTGAGTAGAACTTTTCGAATTTTATTGAGTCGTCTAGAAACAGTGTATTGTTTGATATTTAGCGTTTCAGCTATGACTTCTTGTATACAGTTATCTTGATAGTAAAGTTTCAGTAACTGCTTGGAGTCATTATCTAAATTTTGTAATTCCTTAACAAGTATTTCATTGACTTGGGCACGCTGTAGAGAACGTTCTTTTGCCTCCTCTGCCTCAATTAACTCTGACAATGGTAAAGAGTGATCTTCATCCTTCAAAGTATCGAGCCACTCATCATTCTCATCATCATCTGACCGATGAACATTAGCTGATAGAACCTTTGGCTTCTGGTAAAGGCGAGCAGCTTTAGCAGAAGCGATTAGGATTTGGAAGACTTCATCAGGGTTAAGTGGAGGACTGGGCTGAGATATATAATTACCTTTTTCCTGATTGTAGTAGGCGCTAATAGATATAAGAGTTTCTCTGTCAGGTTCGGGCAATTGGCGTGTTACTGCTGCTTGTTGAGGGATGTAGAATTGGCGAAAGGCAGCAAAAACCAATAAATATTGTTCCACCATTAACGGAGATAGTCCTTCATTGGTTAAGGATTTTTGCATAGTGCGTGGTCCAGTCTTACGTAACAATGCCCAAGGAGTACAAATATCTATTTCATTGCGTTGTCGTAAAATCTCTTTCAGCAGAGATCTGAATGTAGTGCTGGCATATGCTTTAAAGTCTCTTCCTTTCTCAGTATCAAATCCATTTAATACTCGATCAAATTTAGTAAGAAGCAACTGAAAACAATCTTCTCTGCCATGATTAATCTTCTGGCCAAATTTTACAACAATGTTATCAGCGGCATCGTAACAGCATTCTTGAGCATAGGCTTGTAGATGCCCTTTAGCTGTTCTACTAGATTGCACTTGCCATTGTTGATGCCAGAATAATGCCCAAAAATTAGCTGAAGAACTACCAGAGGTTTGACCTGCCTGGGTCAAACAGCGTTCCATGCTCTGGCGAAATCGCACATCGCTTAACCATCGGCGAAACCTATCGCCATCGAAGACCAAAAATGCTGAGAACTGTTCTATTAAATCCGTCCTAGGACGCATAGGTCAATACCTCAAGTAGATACGCTCTAATTCCTGGAGGGAAAACAGTACTTCCCTTATTAGATAAGAATTCTTGCATGATTTTGTACAGTTTTTACCCATACAGGCTTAGGACTTAAATTTGTAAGACATAAACGGAGGTAAAGTCCTCTTTCTATGGAGGTTTCAGCGCATCTAAATATGTTAGTCATTCTGCAGCTGTTTTTACAAAAGTTTACCCATGCAAAAATGACGATGAGCAAAAGCAGATTACGAATTCCAGTTTTGAAGCAATCAGCCTCTACAAATCTCCCAACTATCTAAGATTTTATCTCGCAAAGTGCATAAGTCTCTAAAGAAGCACCTAGAGAGGAAGGAAGACGGCAACTAATGTGTGCTCTGTCTCTAAATAACCTTCATAAGGGGTTTTGATTGATGACATATCTTACGGCATATATAGCTTTGTATTCTCTGCTAGGCATTGTAGAGGATGAGCAATATCAGTAATGATGGTTGTCTTTGAGACGGTTATTTTGAAATTTTAAAGTCTGGAGTAACAAAAATCATGTCTGCCTTAGAAAAGAAGAACATTCTTGCGAAGCTAGGGATTATAAGTTGCCTGGTTTTAGGTAGTAGTCATGTAGCATTTGCAAGTCAATTACAAAGGTGGGCCAATAACTTTGGTTATGAGGCAGGAGGATGGCGTATCAGTCAGCACGTTCGCACTTTAGCGGATGTGAATGGGGATGGTAAGGATGACATTGTTGGTTTTGGCAATGCTGGAACATTTGTCTCCTTATCTACTGGTTCTAAATTTCAACCATACCAGATGTGGATTAAGGATTTTGGCCGCAATACAGATGCGGGTTCTTGGAATATTAGTCAGCATATTCGGACTTTAGCGGATGTGAATGGAGATGGTAAGGATGACATTGTTGGTTTTGGCAATGCTGGAACATTTGTCTCCTTATCAACCGGTTCTGGATTTGCGTCACCTCAAATGTGGGTGAATGACTTTGGTAATGAAGGAGGATGGCTCATTAGTCAGCATATTCGCACTTTAGCGGATGTGAATGGAGATGGAAAAGATGACATTGTTGGCTTTGGTAATGCTGGAACGTTTGTGGCTTTATCCACCGGTTCTGAGTTTGCATCACCCCAGATGTGGGTAAATGATTTTGGCTATGGGTCAGGAGAATGGCAGACAGATCAGCATGTTCGTACCCTAGCGGATGTGAATGGAGATGGAAAAGATGACATCATTGGCTTTGGTAATGCTGGGACGTTTGTGGCTTTATCAACGGGTACTGGGTTTAACTCACCCCAGATGTGGGTGAATGACTTTGGCCGTAACATTGATGCGGGTTCCTGGAATAGTAGTCAGCATATTCGCACCTTAGCGGATGTGAACGGCGACGGGAAAGACGACATTGTTGGCTTTGGCAATGCTGGGACGTTTGTGGCTTTATCAACGGGCACTGGATTTAACTCACCTCAGATGTGGGTGGATAACTTTGGTTATGAAACTGGAGGGTGGCGCATAAACCAGCATATTCGCACCTTAGTTGATGTAAACGGTGACGGGAAGGACGATATCGTTGGCTTTGGTAATGCTGGGACGTTTGTTTCCTTGTCCACTGGCTCTGGGTTTAACTCACCCCAGACGTGGATCAATAACTTTGGCCGTAATGCAGATGCAGGTTCTTGGGATATTGCTCGGCACATTCGAACGCTAGCGGATGTAAATGGGGATGGTAAGGGAGATATCGTTGGTTTTGGTAATACTGGCGTTTTTGTTATGACAAGCCCATAGAACCGATGGGAAATGCACCGGTAGCAGGACCACGATTTGTCATTGATTTCGAAGTTGACCAAAATGGTCATGATTATGACCATTTTGCAGCAACACAAATGGAGGATTGTTTAAAGGCTTGTGTAGGTGACTGTAATTGTAATGCTTTTACCTATGCAGGACGAGGTTATCAGCCCAATGTCTTCGATAATAGAAAGTCTCTCTGCTGGCTTAAGGATTGAGTCCTAGGATCAAAGCGTGGTACAGGTATGATTTCTGGTGTACAGCGGTAACAGTCTTTATGGATGGATGGGTTGTATGCTTCATCCATCCATAAAGTAACTCAAGGGAATCGTTGGACATAGGCTTTTCTTAGTGGAGTATATTACAACTCCCTTAATTGTGGTAGTTTTTTGTCATATATGGGTGAGGTAGAGCGCTATGGCTCCTATGAGTCTCAAAACAAGTCGTGCCAGCCGTATTTTGGAGACAGGCAAGGCTAAGTTATGGGCAATACTTATTGGTATCGACAACTATGTTGATGACCAGTTGCCTGATTTGGCCTACTCCGCTGCAGATTGTCAGGGAGTAGCTGATGCGCTAGCCGTTGCTACCCAATCATTTCCACGTAAAACGCTGATCGTCCATCACGATACGGCCAATAATTTACCAACGCTGTCAGCTGTCAGAGCTAACCTTGACAGAATAATTAATGATGCTGCAGAACAGGATACTGTTCTAATTTACTTTTCAGGTCACGGTTCCTTAACAGCAACGGATCAACAAATTTTTCTATGCTTTCAGGATACTGACCGTACTAATTTGCGAGAAACCGGTCTGAGTATGCAGGAATTACTCACGATTCTCAGTCATTGCGCAGCACGGCATCAATTAGTTTGGTTAGATGCCTGCCATAGTGGGGGATTATCGTTGAAAGGGGCAAGTAGGAATAACAAAGTTTTGTTAGATACCTACCAAAGTGACGATTTACCTTTACAAGGATCACGTAGAGACAACAGCATAATTTTAGAAAATCCTACGGTTCAACTGATGGATCTTTTGCGACAGAAAGCCAAAAAAAGTCAGGGCTTTTATGCACTTCTCTCTTGTGGTCAAGCACAACAATCATGGGAGTTTTCTGAGCTTGGTCATGGTGTCTTTAGTCATTACTTAATACAAGGATTATTGGGAGCTGCAGCAGATGAAAAGGGCGTTATTGAAGCTGACAAACTCTACAAATATGTTTATTACCAAACACTACGGTATATTGACGAAACAAACCGAAAAATTCGACTAAATAATCAACAAAAACGTGGGCAGGGCAGTTCTAAATTGTTCTCTGAATACCCCTGGCAAACACCTAAACGCATTGTTGAAGGGGTAGGTGAACTCGTTTTAGGGCTTAGATCGAACAATCTCGCAATGGGAGCCAATCGACCGGCCTTAATAATTGACGGTTTTGCCGATAGTACCTCAAGCCTAGACTTTGGAAAGCAACTACAAAAAGTGGGTGGATTTGACGTAACTTACTGTCCTCAGGTAGCCCAGGTATGGTCGGAGATTCCTCAAATTATTGAAAACCAATTTCAGGTCAATACATTAATTGGTTATTCAACTTCGGCAACTGGTTTACTGTATCTACGGGGGCAGATTTTGACAGAAGGGACCAATACTGCCCTACTTTTACGCGGCCAGCAATCTTTAGCACAATCTTGGTTGCGGCGAACCCTACGACGTTCCCATGTGCTTCAGCAAATTGTAATTTTGGACTGCCCTGGCGCAAACGATTTACAGGATTGGATTTCAGATCTCCAAGTTGACGATCAGCATGGTCAATGTTTGATTGCAGGTTCTTCTCCTCTAAGCAATCCAGATGCTTTTATACAAATTTTGCTAGAAACATTGAGTACAGAAGATCCAGAGTCAGCCTTTTCAGCTGCTAGTTGGGTGACAAAACTGCAAAAAAAGTTGAGTGGAACCGAGATACAGTTTTATAGCTGGCTGTCTCATTATCGAGGCGTTATTGAGATATTGCCGGGAGCGCGTGATAGTTATGCAGAGAAGCCTAATCTGGATTTGGGGCTTTGTCCCTATGTTGGGCTGAATGCCTTTACCGAAGATGATGCACGTTTTTTCTTTGGTCGTGATCATCTTACACAACAGCTAATTGAAGGAATTAGTCATCAAGCTTTTCTAGCTGTGGTTGGTGCATCTGGCAGTGGTAAGTCTTCAGTTGTTCAAGCAGGGCTCATGGCGCGCCTTCGTCAGGGGCATGATATCCCCAATAGTGAAAACTGGCAATTGTACAGTTGTCGTCCAGGGAATCGTCCATTAACGGCCTTGGCTCAGTGCTTGGTTGAGCCTGGCACATCACGGGAACAACAGTATCAGCAACAACAACAACTGGAAGGAATTTTATACCAAGGAGCAGAAGGGGTTGTGTACTGGTTAAGAAGCCAGCCTCAACCTGTTACTGTTCTGGTCGTGGATCAGTTTGAAGAGCTTTTCACCCTTGCGCCCTTAGAGGATCGAAAGCAGTTTCTTGCCTTACTCTTCGAGATATTGGAACAGGCGGCTGACCGGTTTAAGTTAGTAATTACTTTACGAGCTGATTTTATTGCATCTTGTTTGGAATATCCGCAATTAACGCAAGCACTGCAGCGCAATAGAGTTCTTGTACCACCTGTGTTGCAGTCTACTAATTATCAGCAAGTGATCGTTAACCCTGCTGAGGCAGTGGGCCTTGAGGTAGAGCCAGAATTAGTCGACAGCTTGCTCCAAGATTTGAGTCAAGGATTGGGTGATTTACCGTTATTAGAGTTTGTACTAACCCAAGTATGGGAGCAGCGTCAGCCAGGATTACTGACACTACAGACTTACCAACAGCAGGTGGGAGGGCTAAAAGGCGCACTAGAACGAAAAGCTCAGTCGATTTACGATGGCTTTGATGAGCAGGCACAGGCCTGTGTCCGTTGGATTTTTCTATCGTTGACTCAATTGGGGGATGGCACAGAAGATACGCGGCGGCGGATTGGCAAACAGGCATTGATGGTAAGTAAATATCCAGTAGAACTCGTTGAAAAAACACTACAGGTGTTAGTCAAGGAGAAATTAGTGGTTGTTAGTAGTGATTCACTGGCTAATCGAGAAGATAGCCCAGAGGGTTCAGGAGAAGCTACTATGGGTATAAAAGGTGGTCAGACTTTACTAGAGAGCCAGATTGTTGAGAGTTCTTATTGGAATGATATTCAAACTGATCTTGAAGAGTTGAAGGCTGAGACTACTGTTGAAGTTGCCCATGAGATTTTGATTCGACATTGGTCTACGCTGCGGTGGTGGTTAGATGAAAATAGAGACCGTTTGAGAGCCCAGCGTCAGCTAGAGGACGCTGCTCAACAGTGGATCCAGAATCAAGCAAAGCCTGAATATCTTCTCAGTGGAATTCGGTTAGAGGCGGCAGAAGATCTTTATATTCATTATACGGACGAACTATCTGCTGAGGCTCAACAGTTTTTTGAAGCTTGCCAAGAAGCACGTGAAGAAGCTAGACAGCAAGATAAGCGTAAGCTACGCCGCACTCGCATAACATTGGGGATTGTCACTGCGTTGGGTCTTGGTACATTGGCCCTTAGTGGTGTGGCCTGGAGGCAAAGTCAAAGAGCTATTGGGTCCAACATTAAAGCATTGAATACTCTTGCAGAGTCTCAGTTTTCGGAACACAAATCTTTGGAGTCTGCAATCAGCAGTGTCCAGGCAGGTCGACAACTAGAGCGATTAAGACCCTGGGTAGTTGGACCTCAGACTTATACTGATCTTCGGGTTCAAACCATTGCTACATTAATGCAAGTGATCCCTCAAAACTATGAACGTAATCGATGGACAGATCATGCTCAGGAAATTCATAGTGCTCGTTACAGTCCAGATGGACAATGGATTGCTTCGGCCAGTGGGAAAGAAGTATTTTTGCGAAAAAGTGATGGTACATCCCCACAAACACTATTTGGAAGCTCCGATAATCAATACATTACTGATATTGCCTTCAGTCCTGACAGTCAAAAACTTGCAATTGCTACCGGCAGTGGAGGACGGGTATGGTTCAGTAATTTAATGGCTGATGATGATAATAAACTGACTTGGAAGATTTCTAAAGAAGAGTCCCACTCGTTGCTTGTTGCGCATGATGTGGATGGTAATATTCAAGTCGCCTTTAGTCCTGATGGGGAATATTTAGCAACAGCTAGCGACAAAGATCAAGTAATAAAGCTCTGGGATGCCCAAACTTATAATCATGTCGGTATATTTGAAGGCCATAGCACTGGGGTCAAAGCCTTAACTTTTAGTCATGATGGTCAACAGTTAGCATCAGTTGATGTAGATAATGTGATAAGAAATTGGCAAGTTGAAGACCAGAAATTAGTTGGAACTCAAGGTAAATCTGGGTTGATTAACGACATCGTTTTCTCTCTAGATAAAAACCAGTTATTTTTCGCTAACGGTTACAGTATATATATCTGGAATTTATCGGAGAATGATATTATAGAGTTCGAAGAATTTGAATCATGGATCGAGGAAATTGCTATTAGCCCAAATGGAGCTTTTCTTTTATCTGGAGGTACTGATCCTAGCCACATCCAGATTACAAGAGTGGCAAACAAGAAGATCTTAGCGAATCTATCCAACTATGCATCTAGTCCTTTTAGTATAGACTTTTTCCCAGAGCAGAGCCCTTCGGATCTATTTCAGCATGGAGTAATCCATCAGAAAATAAACTTCCTGTCTGCTGGAGACGATGAAACTATTCGGCAGTGGGAGGCTCTGTTGTTGTTAGAACCTGACGACTCTTTTGTAGAATTTCCATCTATGTTTGGCTATAGCCCAGAGTTGAATATTTATGCAACAGGAGAAGAGGAAGGGGCAGTTTTCTTAAGTGAGCAAAATATCCATGACGCGGAAGTAGCAAGCATGACTATGCCTTCTGGGCATGTGTCCAACATATCAGCAATTGACTTTAGTCCCAATAGTAAATTGATCGCATCAAGCAATAAAGACGAAGCTTATACTATTCAGTTGTGGGATGTAGTAAAGAAAGAACCTAGAGGTAGTGACATTAGTCAACAATTTCAGGGACATCAAGAAAGAATAAATAGCCTGGACTTTAATCCTAGTACGACCAAATTAGCTTCTGGAAGTAAAGATTTGACAATACGCCTATGGAATCTTGATGGTCAACTTTTGAAAATCTTAGAAGGCCATCAAGAGAGTGTTAGGGTAGTGAAATTTAGTCCTGATGGTCAGCTTATTGCTTCTGGCAGTTCCGATGGCAGTATTAGACTTTGGAATTTAGAAGGTGAATGTCTGGAAGTGTTGTCTGCACATACTGGCGACGTTACAGACATTGCTTTTAGCCCCAATGGAAAATGGATGGTCTCCGCCAGTAAAGACCAAACTGTAAACTTGTGGCGCATCAGAGGCAACACGTTAGACTCAGAACCATTGAAAACTTTGACTGAACACTCTGGTAATGTTCGTGATGTAGAGTTTACTTATGATAGTCAGACGATCATGTCTCGAGATAACGAAGGCACAATTATGCTCTGGAATCTTAACAGTACCTCTCCAATAAAGACTGTTACACGTGATGATCCTCCGTCTAACTTACAATTTATATTTCGAGACGAGACAGGCATAAACTTTGCTAACCCTTATCCATTAATGGCAGCACTCAACGATCCATCGGCGTTAGCGAATTGGCTGAGTAAAGGATGTAATCAACTTAGTAGTTTTCTATTCACTCTTAATGAAACTGATGAGCGGAGTCAGGTCTGCCCCCGTGAATGAGTTTCAGAATAGTGGTAAATCGAGACCAAACTCTATCCCAACGGATAAATTTTCAGGATCAAGGGCATCATCGGACGATGAACCAAACTGATAGGCAACTAGACCAGTTACAAAAAGAGCTTGATTAATGCGATAGGTAACATCGGCTTTGAGTCGATGAATTGTATCAAAACGAGATATTTTAGTATAGTCATCGAGCGTGAGCTGATAGCCCAAAGCCGTTTCGACATTGGATGCCAAATTGTACTTTAGCTCTGTACCTAAGGTATGGCTTAGACGAGAACGATCTGTTGGATCAGCAAAGCGAGCTTTAAATTGGTAGAAAGGATTTATGTAAAGGTTTTCAGCTAGAGACTCTTTATACTCTAAGTTTAGATAAACTGAATTTTGTTGTAGAAGACGTTTATCATCAAGGTTAAAGCCTCTATTTTTCAGCTGAACATAATTCCATCCAAGTTGGCCAAATATTTTCTCATTTAATCGCTGACGAACGGCTGCGCCGAATTTCATCGTATCTGCATCGAAAACGGCCCCTCGAGAGAAACGAATAATTCCAGCTTCAGCTGAAGCAATCAATTGGGTACTAGATGTTAAATTTGGAGTAGCCTCTAAGGCAACGCTAGCTGTTGAGATATTATCACTAATTTCAGGTTCTTTCAGAGCAATACTAGAGTTAGTGAATGACGCAGTTCTTGCCTTCAACTGGACAATGGAGCTTGGCAGTTCATCGTTTTCATCATCTGCAGGGGTAAGAGGGATAACTTCACCTAGGCTATCACCTGATGTCTCTTCTTGCTCATCAATAGGCACCAGCGGCTCATCATTTCCATCATCAACAGAAGTAAGAGGATGTTTTAAAAGGTAGAGGGGTGTATCAAATCATGCCAGTCTCCTGAGCATCAAGCGAGTCATGGCAATATAAATCATGGCCTCAGATGATTCGGGTAAGCGTTCATAATCCTTACTCAGGC
>NZ_JADEXP010000245.1 GCF_015207065.1 Leptolyngbya cf. ectocarpi LEGE 11479
ACTAGCGGTGGTCGGTCCATAGGACTGTCTATCGTCAATTCTAGTGTCTACGTAAAATCGCTAAGTTAGCACTGTTCATCTGCTCAACTATTTTTGATGATTGCCCGCCAGGCCAAGGGCACTTATGACAAACGCTATATGTAAACAGCCTTGCCCGTGGGATCGTCTGTATGAACCTGATGCAATTATTAAGTGTTAAATCCAAGGAAACCCTGGGCGGACGGTACAAACTCATCCAGCCTCTGAGCCAGGGCGGTTTTGGCCACACCTTTATCGCAACTGATTTACATTTACCCGACCATCCCACCTGTGTGATTAAGCAGCTCAAGCCTCATTTGCAGGACGCTGAGAGCCTGGCTGTGGCTAGACGGCTGTTTGAAACGGAAGCGCGGGTGCTCTATCAGCTGGGGGAGCATGCCCAGATTCCCCGCTTGCTGGCCCACTTTGAAGATGGTCAAGAGTTTTATCTGGCCCAAGAACTCATTGAAGGGAATTCCCTGTCGGATTTGATTCGACCGGGAAAGCCATGGTCTGAAGCGCGGGTACGTCGGCTGTTAAGCGAGATTCTGACCCCCCTGGCTTTTGTGCATGAACAAGGGGTAATTCACAGAGATCTAAAACCCTCAAACCTGATCCATCGTCGGGCTGATGACCATATCGTGCTGATCGATTTTGGTGCGGTTAAGCAGGTTAGCGAACGGCGTCAAAACGGTCCAGCCACACGCACCATTTCCATTGGCACCCAGGGCTATATGCCCAGTGAGCAGCTGGCTGGCAATCCATGGTTTAGTAGTGATATCTATGCGGCAGGGATGATCTGTCTGCAGGCACTGACGGGGACAGCGCCTCATTTGATTCAGCGGGATTCGCGCACCAGTGAAGTAGTCTGGCAGAGTCCTGATTTAGACATCAGCGCAGACTTTAAGACGGTTTTAGCCCGCATGGTTCGCTACGATTTTCGCGATCGCTATTCAACCGCAGCAGCGGTATTAGCCGAGCTGCAGGCGTTGCCAGAGATACCCACCGAGTCTTTGGTGGTCCCATCAAAGATCGAGATACCTACGGGGCCTACGCAGATTCTTGCACCGGACAAATCCCCCAGCGAGCCACCTGCAGAGCTGCCCACTGACACAACGGCACTCCTTGACCAGAGACCACCGACAGCAGAGTCGATCCCATCAGAGTCGATTCCATCAGCGCCGGTTCAAACGTCGACCCAACCGCTAGATATTAGAAAATTAGGGACACCTGTATCCTCCCCATCGTCGCAACCTGCCACTAAAACAACGGTGGCCGCTCTGTCTACGCTCTTGTTGAACAAACCGATGGGCCGGTGGTCGATTCTGGGGCTGAGTATTTTAACGGTAGCCGTCTTGGGGTTATTCCGAACCAGTCAGACATCAGCCAATCTGGCTGCTCAAATCCCTGGGGCACCACAGGTCGAGACGGTACCCTCCTCACCAGCCAGTGTCGCAACATCATCACCGGTTGTAGCCCAGCCCCCCGCAGCTCAAACACCTGCAACCCAGACACCGCCCATTTCTGCACCGGAAGATAACGCTGTAAAAGCAGCTGTAGAGGCAGCCCCCCCGCCGCCATCATCGCCAGTAAGCGACGCGACACCGCCGCCAGCCGCTGCACCTGCGGCCTCCCCCTCTGCAAAACCCTCTGCAAAACCCCCTCTCAACGAGCTGTTAACAAAAGCGAAGGAGCTGCGCGATCGCAACCAGTACAGCGATGCGCTCCAAGTTTACGACCAGCTGCTAAAGCACCATCCTGAACAGGCTGAGGCCCACTGGGGACAGTGTTACAGCTGGAACCATTTACAGAACTATGGTGAGGCGATTGCCGCCTGTGATCGCGCCCTAGCCATCGCCCCCGATCACATCCAGTCGCTTTTGAGTAAGGGCTATGCCCTGGAGCACCAGAGACAACCTGACGCGGCCCTGGCACTCTACGATCAGGTTCTGTCGTTAGCCCCTGACTACACCGACGCTTGGAATAATCGCGGCGGCATCATGCTTAGACAACATCGGTTTGAAGAGGCACTGGCGGCCTTTGACCGCGCTCGTGATATTGACCCAAATTTTGCAGCAGCCTGGAATAATCGCGGGGCTGCCCTGTGGGAGCTAAGACGATTTGACGATGCGATCGCATCTATCGACAAAGCCATTGCCCTGCAGCCAGACTATCCCGAAGCGCAGGACCTACGCGCCCAAATTCGTCAGAAGCTAGGCCGTTGAAGTCATAGTCACACCAACATACCGTGTGAGTTAATGCAGAGATACTTTCTCTTCGCATCAACGATTTGGACCGCTACCATACACGCAATGTCTTCTCTCTCTCGTTGAGGTCATTCTCTTTTTATAGCAGTCAACAACTTTGTCAGTCAGCATTCTTTGGTGTGAGGATAGGCTGCGATCTCACCAGACAGGTTTTGGAGGGTGCGATCGCAGCCCTCATCCTTAATCGACGCGCACCTTCCTAGTCAAAATTGCCATCACTTCATTGGGTTGCCCGGTGGGTAGCGGGCGGCTCCAGTCGTTGGGTTCGGCGTAGTTGAGCTGATGCAGCTGTTTGATGGTGATCTGCACATAGCCTAGGGTGCCAAACACCATATGGCGACCGTGTTCGTAGTCGTACTCTGGTAGTGAAGCAGGCTGATTGGTCGGCGCATCAGCGCCCTGAGTTGGGTCTTGAAACATGGTTCTGGGTCTCCGATGTAGGACAAGGAAAGCCAGAACCTAAGCCTTAGCCCCCCACGATGTAGTGCAAATCGCAGGGGGTAGGGCATAATATCCCAATCCCGTGGATTGCTTTGGAATCTATGGGTAGCCATCGGTTAGGTGTTGCCGCACCTGCCGATGGTGCCAAGTCATTAGGTCCTAGTGGAACAGCTGCACTAAAAGAACAGCATTGCGTAACTTTAGAACGCTCACCAGGCTTTCGTCAAGTAAGTAATAACAGGACTGTACAATTCCTTCATCATGGACTCTCACATTAAAAGATATGAGCAAAAATCTTGACAACTTCACAAAATCAACTCGTGAAGCTCTTAGCAAACGAGCGGGGCAAACATGCTCCAGGCCAGGGTGTTTGCAATCAACAGTAGGTCCTCATAGAGATCCCAAAAAGTTCATCGACCTTGGAGAGGCTTGCCATATTAGAGGCGCTCGGCCTGGTTCAGCTAGGTACGAACCAGGGATGACCTCTGCCGAACGTCGATGTATTACAAACGCAATCTGGCTATGTCGTACTTGTGGAAAAATGATTGACTCAGATCCAATTAAGTTTTCTATTGGCCGTCTCTATTCGTGGAAGATGCAGCATGAAGCTTTAATGGAACGAAGACAAGAAGGTACTTCATACACCGAAGAGCTGTTGAGTGCCGAGCTACAACCCTTTCTAAACGAGCCTCCTGGAGCTAGACAAATCGCATTGGATCGACCACGAGGATGGGAGTATCTTCTTACTATTGAACTACTTCGTCCTAAACTAAATGGCGTGTTCAGAGAGTTGACAGATTGCGAAGCCGATCTGATTTTATTTCCTAGCTCTGCATTCTCAATTCAAGAGTTCGGAGCACGGCTCCAAGAACTAATATCAGATATGGAGAGAGGTGGAGCAGCTCTATCAACACTGATCAATTCTCGCTTACCTGAAGCATGCGGACAGCTAGACAAGCCCGGTGATCCGCTAGCAATACTTCGTACCTGTAATCAATTAGAAGAAACATGTCGTTTTCTGCTCAACATAGAGGCTCGGACACGTTCACTGGTTTGGCCCGAAGCACTAAAACACCTTCGCAAGGATCTTCTTGGATGGAACTGTCATAATATCCTTCTAATGCAACAAATTGTTGACGGATTATCTGATGCTGTTGAGGAGGCATTGGCCTTAGATCAAGGCTATGATGGCCCACCTATTGTCCGGAAGATCCACCTTGCTCTTACTCTTCCAAAGCAATATGAACGTTTTTTTGAGAAGCTAAGTGCTTTAGATTTTGAGCAAATTATCTTCTCGGAATCATACATGTAGACTTAGTATAAACATCGAAACTTATTCCATAAAATCAGTCCAACAAAGTTCATAATAGTTCTACAAGCCAGATAGAATGCATTCTCAATACATCATCCATAAATTGTTGCTCCCTATTCCACGTTAGCAATTATCTTTCCAATATCTTGAGGTGTGGCACCCGTTGCTAATATTGCCCGCAGCAGTAACTCAATAGAGACTGAAGCATCACCGTTTTCGGCTTTAGCAACCCGAGGTTGACTAGAGCTGGTCTTAGAAGCAAGAGTACTTTGAGTCATCAGTTCTTGACGATGCTCCTTCAAGCCTTGGCTCAGTGCTAACTTAATTTCAACTAGAATAGTCTCCTCAGGTGTTAATTCCAGAAAATCTGAGACTGTTCCAATATTTTTCTCGATGTGGCTCTGGTTGTCTTTGCGAAGATTTCAATAATCAATATTGCATCGTCATCAATTCGATAAATGATGGCCCAAACCAGGGCTGAGCTGAGTAGTGTGATTCCGTGGATAGTGGCGCTAAGTGCGATAGCGCCTCCAATCAATCCTGTCCTAACCCAAGCTCGCATCGAACCGACTCATAAACAATGTGAGAAAAGATGCACCCGCAGGACCCTACAGAAGCCTACACGCTGCCAAAAAGACATTTCGTAAAAAGCGATAAGCTGCCAGGTCGGGTTTCGATAGACTCAGCCTACTGGGGATGTACTATTTTCATGAGGGCCTGTACTCCCCGCTCCTTTATACTTTTCCCCGTCTAATGCACGCTGATTATCTCAAACGCATCCTCAACGCCCGCGTCTACGACGTGGCCGAAGAAACAGCCCTAGAAATTGCGCCCAACCTATCGAAACGTCTGGGCAATCAGCTGCTGCTCAAACGGGAAGATATGCAGTCTGTGTTCTCGTTCAAATTGCGGGGAGCCTATAACAAAATGGCCCAGCTACCGCCGGAGAAATTGGCTAAGGGCATTATTGCTGCCTCTGCTGGTAACCATGCCCAGGGTGTGGCTCTTGGCGCCAAGCGGTTGGGGGCTCGCGCCATTATTGTCATGCCGGAGACCACCCCCGATGTCAAGATCAATGCGGTCAGGGCACGCGGCGGCGAAGTGGTGCTCCATGGGGAAACGTTTGATGATGCCTATGCCCACGCCCGTCAGCTAGAGGCAGAAAAGAATATGACCTTTGTGCATCCGTTTGATGACCCGGATGTGATTGCGGGGCAAGGCACCATCGGTATGGAGATTTTGCGCCAGTATCAGCAGCCGATCCACGCTATTTTTGTGGCCATCGGTGGCGGTGGTTTGATTTCTGGCATTGCGGCCTATGTGAAACGGCTGCGCCCTGAGATCAAGATCATTGGCGTCGAACCCAAGGACGCTGACGCCATGTATCAGTCGCTGAAAGTGGGCCATCGGGTGAAGCTGGCTCAGGTAGGTCTGTTTGCCGACGGTGTGGCGGTCAGTCAAGTGGGGGAGGAAACCTTCTGGCTGTGTCAGCAATATGTGGATGACATTGTGCGGGTGGGCACTGACGACACCTGCGCTGCCATTAAGGATGTGTTTGAGGATACTCGCTCCATTGTGGAACCGGCGGGTGCCCTGGCCATCGCCGGGGCTAAAGCCTATGTGAAGCAAACGGGCATTAAAGATGAAACCCTGGTGGCGGTGGCCTGTGGGGCCAATATGAACTTTGACCGGCTGCGGTTTGTGGCGGAACGGGCCGAGCTAGGCGAACAGCGCGAGGCTATCTTTGCCGTCACGATTCCAGAGCAGCCGGGCAGTCTCAGACAGTTCTGCGACACCATTGGCAGACGAAATTTGACCGAGTTTAACTATCGGATTGCGGATGAAACCGAGGCTCATATTTTTGTGGGTCTGGAAATTTGCGATCGCGACGATGCCATCGCCATGAAAGACCAGTTTGAGGCCAACGGTTTTAAAACCCTGGACCTGACCGACGACGAACTCACCAAAATGCACCTGCGCCACATGGTAGGTGGTCGCTCCGCCCTGGCCAAAAACGAGCATCTGTACCGGTTTGAATTTCCAGAACGGCCTGGAGCCCTGATGAAGTTTGTCAGCTCCATCAGCCCTAACTGGAATATTAGCCTGTTCCACTATCGCAACAATGGCTCCGACTATGGCCGCATCGTAGTCGGTATGCAGGTTCCCCCAGAAGATGTGGGCGAGTGGCAGGCTTTCTTAGAAACCCTCGGCTATCGCTACTGGGAAGAAAACGATAACCCGGCTTACCAGCTCTTTCTGGGATAGCGGCGTACCAGCAGCCCGACTAGAACCAGGCCCATGATCAAAGCTGACACCCAAATCACAGGTAGGTCCTGATGCCGCTGGGCAATGGCCACATCCGCCCAGATAAAGACCAGGGCAAAGGGTAAATCACGCCGTCGCACAATGGCCAAAGCGGCGATCAGATTGGCCACCGCAATCATAATGGCAGTCCACACAGCCCCCGATAGCCCCAGCTCTCTGAACCCGCTGGCGTAGAACGCCGAGGCGACATTGACTACCGTAGCCACCGAAATCCACGCTAAATAAATGCTAATCGGACCGTGCACCATCCGTTTGCGACGGCTATCGGCCAAATGTTGACCATCTTCCAACTCACTGTAGGCGGCAATCAGCGCTAATAAAATCAACGCCATCGCCACCACCGACCCCCAATAAAGCTGCAGGGTAAAGAGATAAATCCAGCTTATTTGCGCCACACAGGCCACAATCAGACACACATTAATCCGTTGGATCAGCAGCTGACCTCGCTGTTTGCGGCGAGATTGATACCAGGCATAGGCAATCAGCCCGATATAGATAACGCCCCAGATAATAAAGGCATAGTTGGCTGGGGTAATCAACACACCCGCTAACGGACCGTTGGCTAAGTCAGCAACGGTGCTGCCATCAATGGGAAAAATATTAGAGAGGGTGTTGACTATCAGGGTGCCAAGAATCGCTACCCAGGTTGCGATCGCAAGTATCCTATTGCTTCCCGTCAGGCCGATTAACCCCATGGTGTCCCACAATTAACTCATCAGCTATTGTGCCGCGTAGAGCTAAGCTTTGCCAGACAAAAATCGATCAGCTATCGCGCTCAGTCCGAATCCACTGAGATTCAGGTCCTGACAAAAACTTGAAGTACAGAGGAATCTTCCACAGGATGTACAAGGGTATGGACAATAGCTTACCCATGGGAATATCCTGACGCGCGAACCCAGCCCAGGCCAGCCCAATGGCGAGAAACAGACCTAGTCCAGCGCCGTAAATAGCCATGGCGGGCAACCAAGTTGTACCAAAGCCTAAAGTCAGCACCGTGGCCAACGCTGCCCCCGTCACCCACAGCATCACCAACAGGGATAGAGGCGGCACACACAGATCCAAGGCCAAAGCAATCAGACCGAGTCGTCCCTGTTTAAGTCCCTGCCAGAGTAGGGGAGGCACACAGGTGATCAACGTTTGTAAATGGCCATGCTCCCAACGGGTACGCTGGGTCATAGCGGTGGCATCTTGCTGCGGTTGAGCCCCGGTTACCAAGGCCTGGGGACACATCAGCGGAGCATGACCGGCAATGGCTAAGTCCAGCCCTAGCTTCATGTCTTCGACAATGTTGCCACTGGCCAAATCCACATCCTTGAGGGTGGCCCAGGGAAAGGCCATGCCCGTGCCGGTGAGTAAACAGGGCTGACCCAAAACTCGAAGGCCCAGGGGTCGCACCAGGTTTTTGACCTTAAAGGCAAAGGTGGACACCATTTCCTTGGGTGAAGGTTGGGGACTCTGCTCCAGTAGGTAGGTGGCCTGCACCGGTCGGTGGGTAGATAGGGAGAGGTTTGAGATCGCATCGATCGCCCCAGGCTTGACCTGACAGTCTGCATCCACCATCACCACTACATCGGGAGCATCCGCACTCAAATGCCGGAGGCCAAAATCCAATGCATAGCCCTTGCCTCGCTGCTGTTCATTGTGTCGCTCTAGGACCGTTGCCCCTGCCTGTCGCGCAATCTCAGCCGTGGCATCCGTGCAGTTATCTGCCACCACTAGCAGCCGGTCGGCTGGGGTTAGCTGCGGAGTCAATGTGGCCAGCGTCGCTTGAATCACCGCTTCTTCGTTATGGGCTGGCATTAAAATCGCCCGTTGCGCCTGACCCCGTAAAGCCTGGGATTGCTTAGTCCTACCTTGTCCCAACACCGCCATTAGCACCTCGACCAACAAGACAGCGCAGGGCAGCACCAACGCTGCGGCCAAGACTATCTCTGCCACTTCAACAATCACAGCTACAGACTCAACCACAAATTTTCCTCCCACAATGAATTAGATTCACCCGTTGTATTACCGCCATGGTTTAAGACATTCTTCAGCTGACATAAATACCCTCGGGGCATTTTGTCCGTGACTTCCCACATAGCTTCCCATTTCTTATGGACTCCCTATCCCAGAGCTGAGTTCCAGCATCTTGGCACCATAGTTATCGAGCAACATGCCCTTGGGAAATAATTTCTCGAGGCTTTTGGGGACAACAGGGAGAACCCATGCAAATTTGCTGAGCCGGCATGTCCTTAAACACGCTGCTACGGGCTCCAATCAGCGCATTTGCCCCAATGCGCACACCCGGTGCGATAAAGCAGTCCGTGGCAACCCAGGCGCCATTCTCAACCACAATCGGAGCCGTCACTAGGGCAAACCGGGAGTCGCTCGCGTCGTGACTACCGGTACACAGGTAGCTTTTTTGAGAAATAACACAGTGCTGTCCTAACCGGATGGGAGCCAAACTGTAAAAGGTGACATCTTCCCCCACCCAGCTATAGTCACCAATCTCCACCTTCCAGGGATAGGTAAATCGAGCCGAAGGCCGAATCACAACATCTTTGCCAATTTTGGCCCCAAAAAGCCGTAATAAGGCACAGCGTAGACCATGGGCCGTATGCAGGGTGAGAGGAAAAACCACGGCCTGCACTAACCACCACAGCATGACGTACCACTTAGGCCGACCCACTTCAAACCCAGGCTGATGATAGCGACTTAAATCGACCAAAGACGGCGGGCCAAAGGCATCGTCTGGCACGGCCTGGGGGGATGAATAGTTTTCATAGCCGGACGGATTGATAGAAGCAGGGGCTATACCGTCAGTCATTACACGTCACCTACTAAAGCGGCTTGAGGAGATTCCTGGGAGTCTTCTTTTTGGTCTGCCAGATTCAGACTGCCCCCAAAGCGCAGCTCATAGAGCTTGACTCCAATCTGATATTCGTACTGGCTCAGCAGACGTCCATAGACATACCCAGGGTAACCATCTAGAAAACCCAGACGAATAAAATAGAACAGGACAAACCGTAGCAGGGGTTTAAAGGGCAGGCGAACCCAGATTTTTTTGAGAAACCGCTTACGCTGTACAGAATCACCAAAAAGGTTGGCGCCAATGGTGCCGTCATCGCCCATGCCGGTTAGCAGGTTATAGTACACCCGTGCTTCCCAGTTGGAATAGCGGTTGTGTCGAGCCAGCCAGTGGAATAAATCACGAAAGTCGATATGGAGCATATCGTTTTCGAGATAGCCCACATTACCCCCTTCAATGACAACGTGCTCGTGCACTTCGTTATCACCGGTATTTTGAATCTCTTCGGTATTTAGATTTTCATAGCGACCTTTAGCATGCCGGAAAAAGCGCATATTCCAATCGGGATATTTGCCCCCATGGCGGATCCACTTACCCAGAAAGTAAACCCGTCGGTTGAGATAGCAGCCGTCTAGCTCATCTGCTGTAATCACCTCGGCCATTTCTGCCCACAGGTCTGGGG
>NZ_JADEXP010000246.1 GCF_015207065.1 Leptolyngbya cf. ectocarpi LEGE 11479
AAGCGGTAGCAGCGAGTAGAGTAGGAATCATCAGAACGCCGAACCAGCCTACGTATAGGCGGTTCTCAGTGCTGGTGATCCACTCACAAAACTGATCCCACAGGTTAGCGCTTTGGCGCTGCTGTAGAGTAGTTGTCATGATAAATTATTGCGTTGTTAAGGTACGGTATGTATGGCTTGCAAAGAGTTATGAATAATTCTCTGTTCGCTTGTATACAAATGTAACGCATTTTCCTCATTAACGCAACACCGCTTAATATTTTCTTTGGTTTTTGCCGTTTGCCTGGAGTAAGCCCACCAGTCCAATTCCTATGAATGCGGCTGGAGTTTTCATAATTAGCAGGGGCTTTAGGTCAATGTCCCTTAATTATGAGAAAGCTGTAGCCTTAGAATTCAAAATAGATGTAAGGTACGGTTTCGATGGGCGCTAGCAGCCAAGCCAGGTAGAAACCAACTGGGATAAACATGAGCTTGAGGGGCCAGCTAACTTGGAGCTTGAGTCGGTGTTTAAATCCGTGGAGCAAGGCCATAATGCCGGTTAGACCCAGGAGCATTAGCGTTATTCCGCCCCGGCTAATGCCCATGGACTCTAGGTAAACTTTTTGGGCAAACTGGACGTCAGCCGCCTGACTAAAGAAGTGGCTAGTGACGAGTCCCATATCCTGTATAGCAGGTAGACGGAAGGGCACCCAGCTGAGAAATACGAATAGCTGGGTGACGGCCCAAGCGCTGATGACTCCAGGCCAGCTGCTCCAAAAGGCCTTAAGTCCTGAGCGGGTATCGGTCACGGCCTGGTTTAACCGATGAATCACCAGAGCCAGACCGTGGAGCAAACCCCAGATTAAAAATCCCCACTGGTCGCCGTGCCAAATTCCGGCCACTAACATAACGATCAGCAGATTTAGACAGGTTCTACTTAGCCCCTTGCGGGAGCCTCCCAGGGGAAAGTAAAGATAGTTGCGGAGCCAGTCGCCTAGGGTAATGTGCCAGCGTCGCCAAAAGTCGGCAATGCTGGTGGTGAAATAGGGAAAGTCAAAGTTTTTGGGGAGCTGAATACCCAGTAGCAGGGCGCTGCCTCGGGCAATGTCTACATAGCCGCTAAAGTCGAGATAGAGCTGTAGGCCGTAGGCAAAAATGGCTAGCCACAGGTCTCCACTGCCAGCTCTTTCCAGGTTATCAAAGCTGAGGTTAACTAATAGGCCAATGCGATCGGCTAGGAGCAGTTTTTTAGCGGCACCGGAGGCAATGAGCCATCCGGCTTCTACACCTTGTTCTAAGTTGGGCAGCCGAGGCCGTTTGAGCTGACTGATATAGCCTTGAAACCGGGTAATGGGACCCGCGATCAGCTTTGGGAAAAATAATTTATAGGCGGCAAACTCAATAAAGTGGTGGGCGGCGGGGGCACCTCGATAGATGTCTACTAAATAGGCAATGGCTTCAAAGCAGAAGAAGCTTAACCCCAGGGGCATCAGTAACTGCAAGCTAGGGCTAAGGGTGGCTGCTAAGGGGGTGACATACTTAAACCCCAGCAGCAGCAGTACGTTTAAACTGATGCCAACCCACAGCAGCACGAACCGTTTTCGATCCCAGTCTTGCTGAGCAAAGTGCCATTCTTCATTGGGAATGCGCCAGTCGAGAGGCGCACTTAGACGACGCCCGATTAGATAGTTGGCTAAGACCAAGGCGAGCAACAGTGGCACATACTGTAGCTGTAGAGACGCGTAAAAGACCAAACTAGCCAGCAGCAGCAACCACAGCTTGAGACCACGGCTAGGAAGGAGCCAATAGAGCAAACTGGTGGCGAGGAGAAATAACCCGTAGAAAATAGAGGGGAGCGTCATTGAGGAGAAATTGCCTTTTTTAGTACGGCCTTAATCTTCATCAGTGGAGGATTTGAGCTTGGACCAAGGAATCATGGGGTCTTGAGCCAAACGGCTAGACAGTTGATAGGCCCCAAATCGATTGAGGTGACTGGGATCTGAAAAATAGTCGTAGCGATCGGGCCATAGCTGTCCGAGATCGCGATATAGCAATCCTGGTTCTTCGGCGGCCAGCTGCAGCATATAGCGCTGGAATCGGCTTTCTACTTCTTGACGGTCAGGGTCAAGATATTCGTCGGTTAGGGGGGTGTTGATAAAGGCGACGGTGATGTCCTGGGACTGGGTATAGGCCAACATGCGTCTGAGGGCATCGGCCTGGGGGCCTTCCATTTGGAATGATTTATAGTCGCCGTCATAGGCCCCAGCTACTCTGGGATGATCCAGGTAGTAGGTGGCAGGATTAAACTGAATGGCCAAAGGTAGAAAGCCATCGGCGTCGATCAAGTCGGTTTCGGTGGGATTGACGGCCGCTGACTGTGCATTGCTCAAGGCCTTGGCCTCAGATACGTTTTGAAGGCGAATGCGTTCACCATGGGCGGCCGATATATTACCCAGGGTTTCACTCAGTTGCTGGTCAATACGGGTGGCATAGTAGCTCAGCTGCTGTGCGGGATTGAGGCTAGGTCCTGTGCCCTGAGATTCAGGGAATAGCTCGCCAGCGATGAGCTGCTGGTAGCCTTCTGAGGTTGCGATCGCATTAAACGTCACATCCACCCGAGAACTGTTAAACGCCCGTGCTCCATCGGCCCACAACACCAACTTGGGTTGGGGATAGTTGGCCAACAGCTGTCGTACCACCAGGTCAGCGATCTGGGCTGTGGCCCCATTCACCCCAAAGTTAAATATACTGACATCCTTATACCCCAGGGGAACCAGCGCTCGTTTTAGCGCCGTGGGGTCCACGCCGCGCAGGGCCCGTGAGCTGCCAAACACCAGTACATCCGGTGCCCCCTGGGCGGCCACATGCCAGTCATAGAGCGCTAGTTTCTCATTGAGCTGCTGGCTGATAAATGACGGATAGGGGGAGGCGGCTAACACCTCAGCCATCGATACCGTCGTCTGGGGTGGACTGCCGAGTAAATCAGTATCGTTGATGGCCGAACTGGCAAAGCCCGGCAGCTCATCGTCCAGTGTGAGGGTGGCATCGCCATCGTTGGGTCCCCAGTTCAGCTGGGCCAGTTCCTCTTCAAAGGTAGAGGGTTGGGACGATTTGGGGGGCGGTGCCGACTGTTTCACCGTTGCCTGAATCGCGAGGGATTGAACTTTAAATAACTGCCCTACAATCCAGTCTGCTTGAAATACTAGTAACAGTCCCAAAGCCGCCCAGGCTAAGGCAATCCCCCGCCTGTCCGACCCGCTCAGCGGTTCTTCAGGGTTGGTGGCAGCAGCCGTAAACAACTGGGTTTTGATCAACAGCTGCCGTGTCTGAGCCACAGCCCGACGGGACCAGGATTGTTCCCAGGTATCCTCAACGGCCTCGTCCGGCTGAATTAAATCGCCCAGGTAGGCATCAGAGGCTACGAATTCGGGCGCGGCTTCTGGCACCAGCCGTTTTTTGGGCTGTCGATCATAGCCGTAGTTCCAATCGGGACGCTTTTGCCCAGCGCGACGACCATAAATACGCACCCCAACCAGACCTTTGATCGGGTGCTGACGAAGGTACTGCTTGATCTGGGGGACGACCTGACGGCGCGATGGACACACCGGAGCATCGGTCATAATATGTAGCCGCCGTTCTCGCCGCAGTAGCTGCACTCGAATCCCCCCGGTGGCTAGCTGCTCATCTAGATCGGGGTTAAGGAGCTTGGTTAAACAATAGGCAATGGCCGGCAGGTCGCCCTGGCGAGCCAGTTGAGACGTCGGCGTGAGCAGATCGCTGTGCTCACTGGCGGGTAGATCTAAACACTTGAGCCAGACTGGATTGACCCCGTCTAGCGTGGGACCGTAAACCATAGCCCGACTGAGTCCCTGGGGAGCCAGCTGCTCTAGAACGGGAGCGATCGCATCAATAATTTGGGCTTCAGACCCATGGGGCTGGTCAGATTCATGGGCAGATTCATGGGCAGACCTATGATCAGATTCCTCGGACGACCCGCCAGCTACCGTGTCCTCCCCAGCCAAAGCCACCGTTTGTCCCGTTGCCAGTGGCTCACAAACCAAGTGCAGGGTGGAATCCTTGACCTCAGGCAGCACCTTCACATCCAGCGGCTCTAGTACCTGATTTAGCAGTCGGCCAATCGACTCCGTATCTCCCCAGCGACTCCACTCCTTTAAAATTTCTTCGTCCGGGGTGAGATCCACCCGCAGCCGCCAATCAGGCGTGGTTTCCCCTAATACCTGAACCGAAATAACCGCGTCTTGAAACTGGGTTAGCTTCAGGTCCCGCAGCCGTTGAGCCGTGGGTTCAGCGATCATGGTTGGGTCAGGGCTATAGGCCGCTCGACACAGGATCCAGAGGCGGTTAATTAACTCTCGGCTTGGGTCAACGGTGGCGGCGGCCACAGCCGCCGCCGTAATCACCCCCTGGGCACGTTTAGCCTTGCCAGGGATGGCATTGACCACCACATCCACACCCACATCCAGGGAACTGAGGGTTTGGCTCAAGTAACGTGCGATCGCATCGGGATCTCCCTTGCGGGCTAAACTGACATTGGAGAGCACAATGGCCGATGTAGCCTCATCTAAATACCCGATTCCCGAGGTCAGATGGGCCGTTGAACGCTTCATCTCATCGAGGTCAGCACTGGTTTCCACCAGCTGCTCTAGATGACGCTCCAGGCGATTTAGATAAATAGGTGTAGACCAGTCAGGCTTTTGCTCCTCGGCGCGGCCACTATAAAAGTAGAGCTGATAAATGTGGGGAAAGTCCTTGGTTAGAGACGCCTTTTGGTCTGGGTCCAGTAGCGATCGCACCAGCCGTACCAGCACATATTCTCGATCTAGCCCCGTCTCAGAGCGGGCATAGACGTGCAGGATATTGCCCCTGAGCTTTACATCTAAATCGCAGTCGGCACAGTTGACCACATCCTCAAGCCAGGGCAGCAAAGCCTTAGGATCCGATGGTGTCTGAGCAGATTTTACGTGACTGAACATAAACCTTCAGATCCCATAACAGTGCGACAACCAAAATGCTTCGACCGCAAGAATGTAGTCTTCCAGGTCAGTTTCGTCAAGGTACTATTCAAATCGACGGTACCTGCTAGGTTGGGAATAGGCATTGGCTACAGACTTACCTAATACTAAAAGTAAAAGCAAAAAGAGTTACTGCCGCACAACGTGCCATTGTTGGCCATGGTATTCCCTAAAGTTGCTATACGTTTACTACGAGCACCTGACTTATGCAACCTTTTCGTGAAAAATCTACCCAGAAAGCAGCCCATGAGCTGCCGTTTATGCTGGTTGACAATCCGCAAATTTGGCTAGCCGTTGCTACCCTACCCTGCTTAGGCATATTGATTACAGGGCGGACCCTAACCTATTGGCTCACACAGTTTGGTCTAGCTAGTGAAGAGATATTTCGAGGTATCCAACTACCCGTACTTGATCCTGATCCCAAACGACCGCTATAAAAATGCTGTAAAGATTCTTATAAACATTTTCGCGGCTGGTCCGATCAGAACATATCTTGAAGCGACCGAAAGCCTCTACAATTTTCTCGGAGATGCCGACTAGAGGCAAGCTTCGTCTTTCAGTCGTTATTTTTGACGTTGAATGAGTCCAACTGTTTCCTCCCAAGCTGATATGGTCCTAGCGAAATCCGAGAGCCTCTCTGTCCCGGAGGCATCTGAAGCGTTTCTAAGGCACCGCTTAACTATAGTAGAACGCATCTGGGAATCAGTTTTGGAGGCTGAATGCGGCACCGAGCTGGTGAGTTTGCTAAATAATATTCGTCGTCTGTGTGCGCCCGACGGCCAGGCCGATACAGCCCTGGATAATGCCAATGCCCTACAGCTAATTGAGCAGCTGAGTTTAGAAGATGCTATTCGCATGGCGCGGGCCTTTGCCCTTTACTTTCAGCTGATCAACATCGTTGAACAACATTACGAACAGCAAGATCAGCGCAAACACTACCAAGAAATGGCCGCTGGGCTAGGTAACAGCAGCCAAAGGACTCAGCCATCATCCAACAGCGAGGCGTTTCTCAATAATGTAGTCAGTACAGATATTGGAAATGTCGCCCAAAAACAGCGAGGGACCGGCACATTTCACTGGCTCTTTCCTCTTCTAAACCAGCTAAATGTTCCTCCTAAACATATCCAAACCCTGATCGATCATTTGGATGTGCGGTTAGTCTTCACAGCTCACCCTACCGAAATCGTTCGTCACACCATCCGTGACAAGCAGCGGCGTATTTCCAGTATTTTTCGTCGCATGGATCTAGCCGAAGAACAGGCTCGATTGCGGGAACAGGCCTCATCTTGGGAGGTTACCCAGCTCCAGGAGCAGCTCACTGAGGAGATCCGGCTATGGTGGCGCACTGATGAGCTGCACCAATTTAAACCCTCGGTTTTAGATGAGGTGGACTTTACCCTGCATTACTTCGATGTGGTGTTGTTTGAAGCCATCCCGGAGCTGTATCAGCGCTTTAACCGTGCCCTGAGTAGAACGTTTCCTGGACTCACCCCACCTCGCCATCGCTTTTGTCGCTTTGGGTCTTGGGTCGGTAGCGATCGCGACGGCAACCCATCCGTCACACCGCAAGTCACCTGGAAAACGGCTTCATACCAGCGCAACCTGGTATTAGAGAAGTACATGACCTCGGTGCGTAACCTCTCAGATTTACTCAGCCCGTCGCTGCATTGGAGTGAAGTCCTGCCCGATTTGTTGGAATCCTTAGAGCAGGATCGGTTACAAATGCCTGATATCTATGAGGCACTTGCTATCCGCTATCGTCAAGAGCCCTACCGGCTCAAACTGGCCTATATCGAAAAGCGTCTAGTCAACACCCACCAGCGTAGCCAAAAACTCTACAACGGCGACTACCTACAAGAAGAGGACAACGCTGCACCACCGGGAACGCTATACATGACCGGTCAGGACTTTTTAGATGAGCTAAGTCTCGTCCACAGAAGTTTGAAAGAAACCGGTCTGGTGTGTCGAGAGCTGGACATGCTGCTCAGTCAGGTGGAAATTTATGGGTTTAGTTTGGCCCAGCTGGATATTCGCCAAGAGAGTACCCGTCACTCGGACACCATTCATGAAATTACCGAGTACCTACAGCTGCCCAAACTCTACAACGATCTCTCCGAGACCGAAAAAGTAGAGTGGCTGACAACTGAACTCAGCACCCGACGACCGCTGATCCCAACGGAGCTGCCCATTTCAGAAAAGGCGAGAGAAACCGTCGCCACGTTTCACATGGTGCGCAAGCTCCATCAGGAATTTGGTCAGGATATCTGCCGCAGCTATGTGATTAGCATGAGCAACTATGCCAGCGACATTTTAGAAGTGTTGTTGCTGGCCAAGGAAGCCGGACTCTATGACCCCGCCACTGGCATCGGCAGTTTGCACATTGTGCCGCTATTTGAGACGGTCGAAGACCTGCGGCGTTCCACAGCCGTGATGGAAGAGCTGTTTGAACTTCCCTTGTATCTCTCCATGTTGAAGGGAGGCTACGGAGCCGATGATCCGACAGCCCTGCAAGAAGTGATGCTGGGTTATTCCGATAGCAATAAGGATTCTGGCTTTCTCAGTAGCAACTGGGAAATTCACAAGGCTCAGCAGTCCTTGCAAAAAATAACCAATAAATATGACATCGCCCTCAGAATTTTCCACGGTCGTGGCGGCTCAGTGGGTCGTGGCGGCGGCCCCGCCTACGAGGCCATTTTGGCCCAGCCAGGACGTAGTATCGACGGACGGATCAAAATCACCGAGCAAGGAGAAGTTCTAGCCTCCAAATATAACCTCAAGGATTTGGCCCTATATAATCTGGAAACGGTAACTACCGCTGTGGTTCAGGCCAGTCTTCTCAGCAATAGCTTTGATGAGATTACTCCCTGGCATGAAATCATGGAAACGCTGGCGGTGCGTTCTAGGCAGCACTATCGGTCCTTGATCTATGAAGATCCCGAACTGGTAGAATTCTTCCACCATGTCACCCCAATTCAAGAGATCAGCCAGCTGCAGATCAGTTCTCGCCCCTCTCGTCGGGGAGGCAAAAAAGATTTACCCAGTCTGCGGGCCATCCCATGGGTGTTTAGTTGGACCCAGGCTCGATTTTTGTTGCCCTCGTGGTACGGCGTTGGGACTGCTCTACAGGAGTTTATCAACGAAGAACCCGAAGCAAACCTGAACCTTTTACGGTCGTTCTACACCAAGTGGCCTTTTTTCAAAATGGCCATCTCAAAAGTTGAAATGACCCTGGCCAAGGTTGATTTACAAATTGCTCAGCACTATGTCGATGAACTGGGTTTAGAAGAGCGACGAGATAGTTTCCAGGCCGTATTTGATCAGATTGCCCAGGAGTTTCATCTCACCAGTCAGATGATCCTCCAAGTTACGGACAATCAGGCATTGTTGGACGGCGATCCGAGTCTGCAGCGTTCGGTCCAGTTGCGTAACGGCACGATTGTTCCCCTGGGATTTTTACAAGTCTCACTGCTGAAGCGACTGCGTCAGCATCGGGATACCGCTGCTTTGGCCACTGGAGTGATTCAGTCGCGCTACAGTCGCGGGGAGCTGCTGCGGGGAGCCCTACTCACGATCAACGGGATTGCCGCTGGCATGCGGAATACAGGTTAAGTTTGACATTTTGCCAACAACGGGTTAACTTTGTGGCGCTTTCATAGTCGTACAGTTCTGCTGAAAGCAGAGCAGGCTTTACTTGAGCCGGGCGCAGTCTTCTAAAAGCAGTCTCAAGGAAACAGTCTCAAAGAGTTTTTAAGGCATTATTTAGGGAGTGAGGAACGATGGTCAGTCTGCTTAAAACTATGCTGGGGCGTTTAGGCTTGGCTGCGGTCACGGCTGCTGCCTTGGTAGCGGCGCTGGATGTGCAACCGGCCCGAGCCCAAGCGGCCTATGGTAGCTATGTCGGCGCGGGTGGCAGCCTAGGGTTAACCGACGATGACAACGGCGACGGAGATGGCCTAGGGTTGGTCATCTCCGGACGCTATAAGCTATTTGCCGTGCCAGTCTCCCTCAGGGGGCAGGCATTTTTGTTCAATGGCGATCTGGCTCTGGTGCCAACAGTCTCCTATGATATCCCGCTCACGTTTCAGACAGATGTTTATGTCGGCGCGGGGATATCTCTACCGACTGGAAATGATGCCTCACCCGTGGGCGATCAAACTGCGTTTGTGATTCAACCGGGAATCGATTTTGCGGTTCCCCGTAGTAATTTAGTGGTCTTTGGCAATGCTATTTTTGCCTTTGATGCCTTTGAAGATGGTGGCGGTACGGCAACGGCGGTTCAGGCGGGTGTGGGTTGGAACCTGGGTCGCTAGGTTAGGGACGATTTTCCGAAAATTCGTTAGAGGTGTTCCATGGAACACCTCTAACGAATTTTTTTATAGAACGTATGTATTGAAACGCAAGTCTCAAGCTAGGATGGGCAGTGGCGACCCATGAAATTATCTTGCCATGAACAACGAAACGCCTCTGGGTTCAGTGATTCAAGGCTCCCTGAGTCAGGGCCTGGAAGTCCGACTCCATGCTGATGTCAGTGTGGAAGATATGCGGGTAGGCAAGTTTCTGGTGGTGCAGGGAATGCGATCGCGATTTTTCTGCATGCTCACCGATGTCTCCCTAGGTACGGCCAGTCAGCGTATCCTGGCTAATCCGCCCCACCCCACCGAACTGTTTTTACAGGAGGTTCTCGCAGGCGGCGGTACCTACGGCACCATTGATTTGGCCCCCATGCTGATGTTTACCCCAGAGTTTTCAGGGGAGAAAGGGGGAAAGGGGAAAGGAGAAGGGGGAGAGCTGGCTTCGTACCAGGTC